>DASVNC010000288.1:0-18318 GCA_036384055.1 Parvibaculum sp. | reverse complement strand
CTCGTTGCGGCGCTTCTCGCCTTTCCGCTGCTTGGCTTCAAACTCAACGCCTCGGCGCAGGGGCTTTCGCTCGACATGCGGCTCAGCTGGGTTCCGATCGCAGCCGGTATCGTGTTCGCTGGGCGGCTGCTGCTGTCGCTTGCCGGGGCTTATATCGCGCCCCGTCTCTCGCGGCGGTTTGCGGCCGATGCCGAAGCGGCCCGGCGAAGGCTCTCGCCGCGCCTGTTCTATTTCATCGGCGTCGGGCTCGCTGTCGCAGCGATAGCGTTGCCCTGGTTTCCTTTTTCGGACCGCAATCTCATCGACAAGGCGACACTCATTCTCATCTACGTCATGCTCGGCTGGGGCCTCAACATCGTGGTCGGACTCGCCGGGCTGCTCGATCTCGGCTATGTGGCCTTCTATGCCGTCGGGGCATATTCGTACGCATTGATCTCGCAACATTTTGGTCTGTCGTTCTGGATCTGCCTGCCGCTCGCCGGCCTTCTTGCCGGTTCGTTCGGCGTTGCGCTCGGCTTTCCGGTGCTGCGCCTGCGCGGCGACTATCTGGCCATCGTCACGCTCGGCTTCGGCGAGATCGTGCGCGAGGTCATCATCAACTGGGACGCCGTTACGGGCGGGCCGAATGGCCTCTCAGGGATCGAGAGACCGAGCTTCTTCGGCCTGCCGATGCTGCCCTCGTCGATGGTGCCTCCGGGGACGACGACCTTCGCGGATTTTTTCGGCATCGCCTTTTCGCCCAATCAACGCATCTGGTTTCTCTACTATCTGATCCTGGCGCTGGCGCTGGCGACCAATCTCTTTACCCGCCGGATCAGGCGGTTGCCGCTCGGGCGCGCATGGGAAGCGTTGCGCGAGGACGAGATCGCCTGCCGCAGCCTCGGCATCAATCCGACGCTGGTCAAATTGTCTGCATTTGCCATCGGCGCTTCCTTTGCGGGCTTGGCGGGCTCGTTCTTCGCGACGCGGCAGGGCTTCATCAGTCCGGAGAGTTTCACCTTCATCGAATCGGCGATCATTCTCGCCATCGTGGTTCTCGGCGGCATGGGCAGCCAGATCGGCATTGTGTTCGCGGCGTTCCTTCTTGTGGGCTTGCCGGAATGGTTTCGCGATCTTGAGCAGTTCCGTATGCTCGCTTTCGGCGCCGCGATGGTTCTCATCATGCTGTGGCGGCCGCAAGGGCTGCTCTCGCACCGCGAACCGACGCTGCGGCTTTCGGGTTTCTCAGGTCGAACGGCCGCGGAGAAGCGGGCGTGAGCAAGACCGGTCCGCTTCTCAATGTCGAGCACCTGACGATCCGTTTCGGCGGCCTCGTCGCCATCGACGATCTTTCCTTCACCGCCAATCCCCGCGAAATCACGGCCCTCATCGGTCCCAACGGCGCCGGCAAGACCACCGTCTTCAACTGCATAACCGGCTTCTATATGCCGGAGATCGGGCGCATCGCGCTTCACCGGGAAGACGGGCGCGAATTTCTTCTGGAGCGGATGGACGGATATCGCATCGCGCGCGACGCCGGTGTCGTTCGCACATTCCAGAACATCCGGCTTTTCCCCGGCATGAGCGTCGTCGAAAATCTGATGGTGGCTCAGCATGTGCCGCTGATGCGCGCCTCGCTTTTTTCGGTTGCGGGTTTTTTGCGGCTGAAGGGCTACCTCAACGCGGAGCGGAAAGCGGTCGAACGCGCCCGCTACTGGCTCGATAAGACGGACCTTCTCGACGACGCGGACGAGCTCGCCGGGAGCCTTCCCTATGGGGCGCAGCGCAGGCTGGAAATCGCGCGGGCCATGTGCGCGGACCCGGTTCTCCTTTGTCTCGATGAGCCGGCGGCCGGGCTCAATCCGCGCGAGAGCCACGCGCTCAACGCGCTCCTCACAGACATTCGCGACGAGCACGGGATCGGCATTCTTCTGATCGAACACGATATGAGCGTCGTGATGCAGATTTCGGATCGCATCGTTGTTCTGGAGCAGGGCCGGCGTATTGCACATGGGACGCCTGCCGACGTGCGCGCCAATCCGGAAGTCATTCGCGCCTATCTTGGCGTCGAGGACGAGGCTGAGGTCGCGGCTGCAATCGGCACCGGCGGGGGATGCTGATGCTCAGCATTCGCGGACTGCATTCGGGGTATGGACGCATCGAGGCGTTGCACGGGCTCGATTTTGATGTCGCGGAAGGCGAGATCGTTTCGCTGATCGGCGCCAACGGCGCCGGCAAGACGACCTTGTTGATGACGATTTGCGGGCGGCCGCGGGCGAGCGCCGGGCAGATCGTTTTCGCAGGCCGCGACATTACCGAGATGAAGACTTTCGAGATCGCCGCGCTCGGCATCGCCCACTCGCCTGAAGGCCGCCGGATTTTCCCGCGCATGAGCGTCTTTGAGAATTTGCAGATGGGCGCGATCGTCGCCAAGCCGGCCTATTTCGCCGACGACCTGGAGCGTGTTCTGACGCTGTTTCCGCGGCTCAAGGAAAGGCTCGAGCAGCGCGGCGGCACTTTGTCGGGCGGCGAGCAGCAAATGCTCGCCATCGCGCGCGCCATGATGAGCCGCCCGAAACTGCTTCTGCTCGACGAACCTTCCCTCGGCCTTGCGCCGCTGATCGTCAAACAGCTTTTTGAGAATATCGCCGAGATCAATCGCGTCCAGAAGACGACGATCCTGCTCGTCGAACAGAATGCCTTCCAGGCCCTGAAGCTCGCGCACCGTGCGCATATCATGGTCAACGGGCGGATCGAACTTTCGGGCACCGGCGCCGACCTGCTCAAAGATCAGGCGGTCAGGGCCGCCTATCTCGAGGGCGCGCAGCCAAAGACGGGGGTTGCCCCGTGAGCGATTACGAACTCATCGTCGGCACTCAACCTCTCGTTTCACTCGGCATTACGCTTATCCTGGGCGGCGGTTGCGCCTGGATGACGGGCCGCGCGCTTGCCCTCAACTGGCGATCGGACTGGCAGATCGTCGTTTACGGGTTGCTTCTCGGCGTCGCCGACCGCTTTCTCGTTTTCGCGCTGTATCAGGGCGAACTCCTTTCCCTCTCGGGCTATCTCATCGACGGGCTCCTCTTCATCCTGACCGGTGTCGCGGCATTCAGGCTGACGCGGGCGCGCCAGATGGTCCGGCAATATCCCTGGCTTTATGAGAGCCACGGCCCGCTGGGCTGGCGGAAACGGCGGCGTTGACCCCAGGCAGCGCCCGAACGGGATGCGTAACATTTGTTATTTTCGCTTTACCCGCGGTTGCGGCTATGCTGCCGCGAATTCACTTTCGGGGGACTTCCATGACCAGACAGATTTTCGCCATTCTCGTCGCCCTTTCCGTCGGTCTGTTCGCCTGCTCCAAGGAAAAGACCGGCATCGTCATCGGCGTGGCGGGGCCCATGACCGGGAGCGAAGCGGTTTTCGGCGAGCAGTTCCTGCATGGCGCCAAGAAAGCCGTCGCCGACATCAACGCCAAGGGCGGCGTCCTCGGCAAGCAGCTTGAACTTGCGATCGGCGACGATGCCTGCGATCCGAAGCAGGCGGTCTCGGTTGCCAACGACATGGCCTCGAAGGGCGCGGTCTTCGTCGCCGGACACTATTGCTCAGGCTCGTCCATTCCGGCGTCGGACGTTTATGCGGAGTCGAACATCGTTCAGATTTCGCCTGCATCGACCAACCCCGATTTCACCGAACGCAAATTGCCCAACGTGTTTCGCGTTTGCGGCCGCGACGATGCGCAGGGACCGACGGCGGCGGATTATGTGGCCGCTCATTTCGCGGGCAAGCGGATTGCGGTCGTCGACGACAAGTCGACCTACGGCAAAGGGCTCGCCGACCAGTTCGCCAAAGCCCTGAATGCAAAAGGCACGCAAGAGGTGCTGCATGAATCGATTACAGCGGGCGAAAAGGATTACAGCCCGCTCGTCGCCAAGCTGAAGCAAGCCAAAGCCGATGTGCTTTACTTCGGCGGCTACAAGACAGAGGGCGGTCTCATCGTCCGCCAGATGCGCGAGCAGGGTCTCGCCACCGTTCTGATCGGCGGCGACGCGCTCGTCACAGACGAGTTCTGGTCCATCACCGGCCCGGCGGGGCAGGGCACGATGATGACATTCGGGCCAGATCCGCGCCTCGATCCGGCGAACGCGGCTCTCGTCGCGGCCTTCCGCGCCGACAATTACGAGCCGGAGGCTTATACGCTTTATACCTACGCGGCCATCCAGGCCTGGGCGCAAGCGGCGGAAAAAGCCGGCACGACCGATGCGGCCAAGGTCGAGGCGGTGCTCAAGTCCGAGCATTTCGACACCGTGCTCGGCAAGGTCGGGTTCGACGCCAAGGGCGACATGGATGCGCCGGGCTATGTCTTCTATGTCTGGAAAGACGGCAAGTACGCTTACGCTGACAAATAGTATCGCCGGCTCCGTTACCTCGCCCCGTTCGCGTCGCGCGGGCGGGGCGGGGCATCGCGGAGCGGCAAGTATCGGGAAGAAGAAATGAAATATCTGCCTCGCAACACCCTCATATGGATTGTGGCCGCTGGTCTTGCTCTCGGGCTTCTTGCCTGGAAATTCAGTGTCGACTATGCGCACAAGCAAGCGGCGGGCGAGGCGCCGGCGGCAGGCGCTATGGCTGAACCGGTGATTATCTCCGGCTTCCGTTCGGCAACCTTCGGCGATGACGAGACGGCCGTGCGTGCGGCGATCGCAAAGGATTTCAGCGGCGGCCCGACGATCACCAAAGCGGAAAGCGCGACCGAGAAGACGACGCTGCTCGCCATCCGCGCCAAGGACGTGATTCCCGATTCCGGCATTGCCGAGATCGTTTACATTCTCGGTTACAAGTCGAAGGGCCTCATCCAGGTCAATCTTCTCTGGGGCACGCAGGTGACGCCGGATGTCACCGACGCGCAACTCGGCGCGACCGCGCAGATCCTCAAACAATATTTCATGGGCCGTGGCTTTGTGCCGTCGACGATCGTTCATGACAAGAAAATGCCGACCGGCGCCATCGTCGTCTTCTCCGGTGCCGACGCGGAAGGGCGTCTCGTCCGCCTGATGTATCAGGAAGCGCTGATTGAGGCTGCGCCCCCGGCGTCTGCCGTCAATCCGCAGACCGATCCGAAGACGGGCAAGCCGGCCGCTGTGGCGAAAAACGCAAAGGCTGCCTCTCCCGCCGAGAAGATTGCGCCGCGCAGGGTGGCCGCACTCCGCCTCTCCTATATCGTGGATGTAAAAAATCCCGATATCTTCAAGATCGACAAGGGCCAGTTCTGAACGGACACCCCGGGGAGGGCGGCATGAGCCTGCAGGCTATCGACTTCGTGGTCGGGCGCGGCGATCTGCGTCAGCACAAGCTCGTTGCCGCTCCCGTGCCCGACCTCAAGGAAGGCGAAGTTCTGCTGAAGATCGACAAGTTCGCCTTCACATCGAACAACGTCACCTATGCCGCCTATGGCGACGAGATGCATTACTGGGATTTCTTTCCCGCGCCGGAGGGATGGGGCCGCGTGCCGGTCTGGGGTTTTGCCGACGTTGCCGCATCGAAATGCGACGCCATCGCGGTCGGCGAGCGCATATACGGCTATCTGCCCATGTCGACGCATCTTGTGGTCAGGCCGGAACATGTAAAAGCCGCGGGCTTTGTCGATGCCTCGGCGCATCGCGCACAGCTTCCGGTCCCCTATAACCGGTATGTGCGTGCCGCCGCCGATCCCGGCTATGCACCAGCTTACGAAGATCATCAGGCCCTGTTGCGGCCTCTGTTCATGACGGCGTTCTTCATCGACGATTTTTTCGCCGACAATCATTTTTTCGGTGCGCAAGCCGTGCTGCTCGCCAGCGCGTCGAGCAAGACGGCGATCGGCGTCGGCTATATGCTGGCGCAGGGCCGCGACATCGAGGTCATCGGCCTGACGTCCGCCGGCAATGTCGGCTTCGTCGAGGCGACCGGCTATTACGACCGCGTTCTCACCTATGACAAGCTCACCTCATTGCCCGCGGATCTGCGTGTCATCTTTGTCGATATGGCTGGGAACACGAAAGTGGTGGCCGCCGCGCATCATCATTTCCGAGAAGCCATGACCCATAGCTGCAACGTCGGCAACACGCATTGGGAATCGAGATCGGTCATGACCTCGCTTCCAGGGCCCAGCCCGCAGAGCTTTTTCACGCCGAAGCAGCTCGCCAAGCGGGCGAAGGATTGGGGCCCCGGCGGTATCGAAGCGCATTTCGCGCCCGCCTGGCGGGATTTCATCGCCGCGACGCCGCAATGGATGCAAATCGTGCGCGGCCGTGGCCCCGAGGCGGTCGAGGCCGTCTATCTCGACATGCTTGAGGGGCGCGTGAAGCCCAACGAAGCGCACATGCTGTCGCTCTAGACGCTCAGCGCAATATCTCCAGCAGGCTTGCCGCGATCAACGTCTGACCCGCGTAATAGGTGATCCAGATCACCGGCCCGCGGAACGGCACAGGCGTGCGGAATTTGTCGAAGGCGATGACCGCGTCCGAGAAAACGAAAAGCAGGGCGCCAATGCCCGCCAACGGCAGGGGAAGCGTCAGCGCCGCCACCGCCATCAGCGAGATCACGCCCATATAGGCCGCGACCGGCAGACGATAACTTCCGAGCTTCGGCCAGAGCAGGAGCAAGACGCCGACTGCGAGCAGGGCGAGAATGAACAATCCGACGATCTGCTCGCTGTCCGGCTGACCGGCGCGCGGAACCATGACCGCCAGATAGAAGAGATGCCCGAGCAGAAACGCGATCAATCCGCGTTGAAAATTTTTTGTGTCGCCTTTCAGCGCAAGGAAGAAGTCACCGAGACTTCCAAGCGCCAGCGCGGCGGCGAGACAAAGCAGCGCGACCACCGGCGCGTTTGCCTGTCCGAGGTTCAGCAGCGGTAGCGGCACCAGTGCGGCGATCGAAGCCGTCTTCAGCGCGGTGCGCAGCGGCGAGGCGGAGGTGTCCCCCATTGCCAGATAGGTCAGCGATGCCAGCAGCGAAAGTGCCGCCAGCACCCATCGCAGCGTGTCGTAGCTGTCGCCATAAGTCAGTGAATTGTCGAGCATGTTTCCCCCCACCCTTTTTATCCATGATAAGGGTAGGGTCAATGCGACGCCAGCCTCAGTGTGACGCCAGCCAGTCTGCGGCGCCGGTTCCCGCCGCCCTGCCTGTCGCGAAACAGGCGGTCAGAAGATAGCCGCCGGTCGGGGCTTCCCAGTCGAGCATCTCGCCCGCGCAAAAAACACCCGGCAAAGCGCGGAGCATGAAATTTTCGTCGAGGGCCGCGAAGGCAATGCCGCCCGCGCTCGAAATTGCTTCTGAAATAGGTCGTGGGGCTGCCAGCTTCAGTGGCAGGGACTTGATGCCGGCGGCGAGCCGCGCCGGATCGGCGAATGCATCCGCCGGCAGACATTCGCGCAGCAGCGCCGCCTTCACGCCTTCGATGCCTGCCGCCTTGCGCAAGTGGTTCGCCATGCTGAGCTTGCCGCGCGGGCGCGCAAGTTCGCCGGCGAGCCGCGCCTCGCTGCGATCCGGCGCGAGATCAAGCATCAGCGCCGCGGATCCGTTCGCGGCGATACCGTCGCGCAAGGACGCGGAATGGGCATAGATGCCGCTGCCCTCGACGCCATGCGCCGAAATCACGAATTCGCCGCGGTGGCTTTCTCCGTTGAAAGTGAGGGTGACGGGTTTGACCGGTTGCCCCGCAAAGCGCTCGCGCATATAGGCGCTCCAGGCGACGTCGAAGCCGCTATTTGCCGGCCGGAGCGGCTTGACCGCCACGCCGCGCGCCTCAAGCCAGGGCAGCCAGCCGCCGTCGGAACCGAGCTTTGGCCAGCTCGCGCCGCCGAGCGCGAGAAGGGTTGCGTCGGCTTCGAAATGGACGGCGCCGGCCGGCGTCTCGAAGGCGAGCGCGCCCGCGCTGGTCCAGCCCTGCCAGCGATGGCGGACATGAATCGAGAGGCCGCTTGCGCGCAAACGCCGAAGCCAGGCGCGCAGTAGCGGCGCGGCCTTGAAGTCCTTCGGGAAGACGCGGCCGGACGAACCGATGAAAGTCTCGATGCCGAGTTCCGCCGCCCATCGGCGAAGCTCATCCGGTGTAAAGCGCCGCAGCGCGGCTTCCAGGTGCGGCTGGGCATCGCCGAAGCGCGCCAGCAGCGTCTCGAAAAGCTCGGAATGCGTCAGGTTGAGACCGCTTTTCCCGGCCATCAGGAATTTGCGGCCGAGCGAGGGCATGGCGTCGAACAGGTGCACTTCCGCACCGGCGGACAGAAGCGTCTCAGCTGCGATGAGCCCGGCAGGGCCGCCGCCGACGATAGCAACTCGTTTGGATCTAATGGTCACTGTGCAATGCAATCCGTTCGATCGGGGCTGGCAGGTTTCCAGCGGTGCGCTAACCTGTTTCCAACAGATATTCGTCAATCAAGAAGAAATTCAGGGAGCACATGACTATCACTCATTTGCTGATTGCCAACAGGGGCGAGATCGCTATTCGCATCGCCCGGGCCGCCGCCGAGCTTGGGGTGAAGACGACCGCGGTCTTTTCCGAGGACGATGCCCTGTCGCTGCATACCAAGGCGGCGGACGATGCGCATGCGCTTCGAGGGCACGGCGCGGCGGCTTATCTCGACATTGCGGGCATCGTTGCGGCGGCGCGCGAGGCAAAATGCGACGCGATCCACCCCGGCTATGGCTTTCTCAGCGAGAATGCCGAATTCGCACGGGCCTGCGCGGATGCAGGGATCGTCTTCGTCGGACCGAACGTCGAAGCACTCGAGCTTTTCGGCGACAAGATCAAGGCGAAGGCGCTGGCGGAAGGGTGCGGCGTGCCGTTGCTCGCCGGAACGACCGGCGCAACGAGCCTCGACGAAGCGCGCGCCTTCTTCAAGACGCACGGGTCCGTCATGATCAAGGCGGTCGCGGGCGGCGGCGGGCGCGGCATGCGGCCGGTGCGCGCGGCATCCGAGATCGACGAGGCCTATGCGCGGTGCCAGTCGGAGGCCAAGGCGGCGTTCGGGAATGGCGATGTCTATGTCGAGAAGCTGATCGAAGCGGCGCGGCACATCGAGATCCAGGTTATCGGCGACAAATCGGGCGACGTCGTGCATGCCTTCGAGCGCGAATGCAGCGCCCAGCGGCGAAACCAGAAACTCATCGAAATCGCGCCAAGCCCGACCTTGAGCGACGCCCTGCGCGACAAGCTGACGGCTGCGGCCGTGAAGCTCGCCCGGGCGGCCGCCTACGACAATCTCGGCACATTTGAATTTCTGGTCGATGCGGCGGACGAAAAGACGTTCGCCTTCATCGAGGCCAATCCGCGCCTGCAGGTCGAACATACGGTGACGGAGGAAGTGACCGGCATCGACCTCGTGCAGACGCAGTTGCAGATCGCGGCAGGCAAGACACTGAAGCAGCTCGGGCTGACGCAGAAGGAAATCATGCGTCCGCGCGGCTTTGCCATTCAGTTGCGCGTCAACATGGAAACGATGGATGCCGAGGGCAATGCGAAGCCCGCGGGCGGAATCATTTCGACCTTCGAACCGCCGTCCGGTCCTGGCATTCGGGTCGATACGTTCGGCTATGCCGGCTATCGCACCAGTCCGAGTTTCGATTCCCTGCTGGCCAAGATCATCGTCCATTCGCGCTCCGGCGATTTTGCCGATGCGGCGCGGCGGGCCTCGCGCGCCCTCAGCGAGTTTCGCATCGAGGGCGTTGCGACCAATATTCCGTTCCTGCAGAGCCTCGTCCGCCACAAGGACTTTGCGGCGAACCGCATCACGACGCGGTTTGTCGAGATGCATATCGGCGAACTCATTGCCCCGCAGCCCGAAGGTGCGCATCGCTTTTTCGCCAAGAGTGCCGGCGGCGGCGTTGCAGTCGAGGCGGCAGGGATCAAGGGGCCAGAAAACAGCGAGCCTGTCGGCGCACCGATGCAGGGCAAAGTCGTCGCTGTCGAGGTCGTCGAGGGCGACACGGTTCATCGTGGTCAGCAGATCGCGGTGCTCGAAGCGATGAAGATGGAGCATCTCGTCAAGGCCGACCGGAGCGGCATTGTGCGGCTGGTTGCCGCCGTCGCGGGCGAAGTTCTCTTCGAGGGGCAGCCTATCGTCTTCGTCGAGCCGCGCGATGTGGGGGCGGCGGCGGGTACGACGGAAGAAGCGCCCGATCTCGATCGCGTGCGGCCCGATCTCGCCGAGGTGCGCCAGCGTCATTTCATCGGTCTCGACGAGGGCCGGCCGGACGCTGTGGCGCGGCGACGGAAGACCAATCAACGCACCGCGCGCGAAAACATCGCCGATCTCTGCGACGAGGGCAGTTTCATCGAATACGGTTCGATGATGCTCGCCGCCCAGCGCAGGCGACGGCCGATGGACGAGCTGATGAAAATGAGCCCCGCTGACGGCATGATCGCGGGCCTCGGCGCGGTCAATGGCGCGCAGTTCGACGAGGACAAGTCGCGCTGCATGGTCATCGCCTATGACTACACCGTGTTCGCGGGCACGCAGGGCGCGATGAACCACAAGAAGAAGGACCGCATGTTCCATCTCGCGGAACAGTGGAAGACGCCGATCGTCTTCTTCACCGAAGGCGGGGGAGGTCGTCCGGGCGACACGGACGCGCTCGGCGTTGCCGGCCTCGATACGCCGAGCTTTCTCTCCTATGCGAAACTGTCAGGTCTTGTGCCGCGGATCGGCATCAATTCCGGGCGCTGCTTTGCGGGCAACGCGGCGCTGCTCGGCTGTTCCGACGTCATCATCGCGACCAGGAATTCGAATATCGGCATGGGCGGCCCGGCGATGATCGAGGGCGGCGGCCTTGGCGTCTTCACGCCCGAGGAAGTCGGACCCGTCAGCGTGCAGGCGCCCAACGGCGTCATCGACGTGCTGGTCGAAGACGAGGCGGAAGCTGTCGCGGCGGCGAAGAAATATCTTTCCTATTTTCAGGGAACGCTGCCCGCATGGGACTGCGCCGACCAGCGGCTGCTGCGGCACGCCATCCCTGAGAACCGTCTGCGCATCTATGACATCCGCGCCGTCATCGATGCGCTTTGCGACAAGGGCTCGGTGCTGGAGCTCCGCCGCCAGTTTGCGCCCGGCATGGTGACGGCGCTCGTCCGCGTCGAAGGCCGGCCGATGGGCCTCATTGCCAATAATCCGGCGCATCTGGCGGGCGCCATCGATGCCGAGGGTGCCGACAAGGCCTCGCGCTTCATGCAGCTTTGCGATGCTTTCGCCTTGCCGATCCTCTCGCTCTGCGACACGCCGGGCTTCATGGTCGGTCCGGATTGCGAAAAGACTGCGCAGGTGCGCCGCGTCAGCCGCATGTTCGTCACCGCGGCCAGCATGTCCGTGCCGATATTCACGATCGTTCTGCGCAAGGGCTATGGCCTCGGCGCGCAGGGCATGGCGGGCGGCAGCTTCCATGCGCCCTTCTTCATCGTTTCCTGGCCGACCGGCGAGTTCGGCGGCATGGGGCTCGAAGGCGCGGTTCGTCTTGGATTTCGCAAGGAGATGGAAGCGATCAAGGATCCCGTCGAGCAGAAGAAGTTCTTCGATGAGAAAGTCGCGCGCTCCTATGAGCACGGCAAGGCGATCAACATGGCGGCCTTCCTCGAAATCGACGAAGTCATCGATCCCTTCGACACGCGGCGGTGGATCAAACGCGGGCTTGCATCCCTCCCGAAGCCGGCGCCGGTCGAAGGCAAGCGCCGGCCCTTCATCGACACGTGGTAGGCTGAGATCATGAGTAAATCCAACGCCACCTCGCTGAGCATCCGCGCCATCGAGCGTGTCTGAACGACGAGAAGAACCGGGAGGACGGTCATGGATTTCGACTTGAGCGACGAGCACAGGATGCTGAAGGAGCTTGTCGGCCGTTTTGTGCGCGACGAGTTGATGCCGCTGGAATCCAAAGTTCTGGCGCGCGACGCGGCCGGGCAGGGCGCGCATCTCGCCAAGGATGAAAAAGAGCGTATCGACAAAGTGACTAAAGAGCTCGGGCTCTGGGGCCTCGATGCGCCGGAGGATGTGGGCGGCTCCGATCTGCCGACGGTGGCGATGATCGGCGTCAACGAAGAGCTTGGGCGCACCGTCACGCCATACGTGCTGCCGCCGGATTCGCCGAACCTCCGGATGTTGGTCGCGACCGTCAACGACG
Organism: Parvibaculum sp.; assembly: GCA_036384055.1. Taxonomy (GTDB): domain Bacteria; phylum Pseudomonadota; class Alphaproteobacteria; order Parvibaculales; family Parvibaculaceae; genus Parvibaculum. Next base: position 6,189 of record DASVNC010000288.1, on the reverse strand, counting down.
AGCAGCGCGAGCAGTATCTCGCACCTTATGCGCAAGGAAAGACAGTCTCGGCGATCGGCATTTCGGAACCGGGCGCCGGCGCCGATCCCGCTTCGATGACGACGCGGGCGGTGCGCGAGGGCAATGGCTGGGTTTTGAACGGCCGCAAAATATGGACGAGCCGGGCGGCGGAAGCCGACTTCACCATCGTCATGGCGGTCACAGACAAGGAAAAAGGTGCGCGCGGCGGCATCTCCGCCTTTCTCGTCGATCGCGACACGCCGGGCTTCAAAGTGCTGCGCCGCATTCCGATGATCGGCGGGGCCTTCACTTATGAAGTCGTTTTCGAGGACTGCCGGTTGCCGGCCTCGAAGCTCCTCGGCAAGGAGGGGCAGGGGTTTGCGCCGATGCAGATCAGGCTTTCGACGCGGCGGCTCGAAATGGCGTCCTGGTGCATCGGCATTTCGCAACGCGCGCTCGAAATGATGATCGACTATGCGGGCCAGCGTTCGACCTTCGGCCAGAAGCTCGCCGACCGTCAGGCGATCCAGTGGTGGGTGGCGGATGCCGCCATGCGCATCAAGGCCTGCCGCCTCATGGCCTATGAAACGGCCTGGAAGCACGACCAGAAGCGCGATGTGCGCAGCGACGTGTCGATGATCAAGGTCTTTGCCACCGAAATGGCCTGGGACATTGTCGACAAGGCGATGCAGACTTTCGGCGCAATGGGCATGACCAAGGAAATGCCGCTGCATCTGATGGCGAGCCAGGTGCGCAACATGCGCATTTATGACGGCCCGTCGGAGGTCCATCGCTGGGTGGTGGCGCGCGATCTTCTCGGTCTGAAGCGTTAAGGGAGAGCGACATGGTTGCGGAATGTTACGGCGATATTTCGGTCGCGCTCACCGGCCATGTGGCGGAGGTTGAAATCCATCGCCCGCCGAACAATCACGTCAGCGTCGAGCTGATGCGCGATCTTGCCGACGCCTTTCATGCGATCGACGGCGACGCCCGCGTCCGGGCCATCGTGCTGGCGTCCGAGGGCAAAGTCTTTTGCGGCGGGGCCGATCTCGAACGGCGTGACGGGCTCGCCAGCGGCAAGCCGACGATGGTCAATCCGCTCTATGTGGAGGCCGTCAGGCTTTTTTCCTGCAAGACGCCCATCGTCGCGGCGGTGCAGGGCGCCGCCATCGGTGCGGGGCTCGGGCTCTCGCTTGTCGCCGACTTCCGCGTCGTTGCGCCCGAGGCGCGGTTTGCCGCTAATTTCGTCAAACTCGGCTTCCATCCGGGTTTCGGGCTTTCGCATACGCTGCCCCGGCTGATCGGCGTTCAACGCGCGAACCTGATGTTTCAGACCGGCCGCCGCCTCAAGGCCGAAGAGGCGCTTGCCTGGGGTCTTGCCGATGAACTCGTCCCGCTCGCCCAACTTCGCGGCCGGGCTCACGCTCTTGCCGCCGAAATTGCCGGGAACGCGCCGCTTGCCGTGCGTTCGACACGGGCGACGCTCCGGCGCGGGCTGGCCGAGGCGGTCAAGGCGGCGACCGATCACGAATTCACCGAGCAGGCGATGCTGATGAAGACGGCCGATTTCGCCGAGGGCGTGCGCGCCGTCATCGAAAGACGGGCCGGAAACTTCACCGGAAAATAAAGCCAGGCGGGAGGAGGCGATGGCGAGGCATCGTTCGGCGGAAGGCCTCGTGCGCGCCGGACGTGGCATGCTTACCCAGCGCGATCCGCATGTCATCAATTCGCTGCCGAATATCGCCGTGCCGTCGATCGTCATTGTCGGCGCCGACGATACGTCGTTCCTCAATACCGCCGACTACATGGCCGCACTCAGCCAATATGGATCATCCTGAAATTTTCAATCGCGCGGTGATGGAGCTCCTCGCCACGCTCGCCTGACGCTCAGGCAGCAGCGGGCGTGAACTTCAGCGCGACGCCGTCCATACAGTAGCGCTTGCCGGTCGGCGGCGGGCCGTCATCGAAGACATGGCCGAGGTGTCCGCCGCAGCGGCGGCAATGCACTTCGACGCGGACCATCATGAAGCTGCGGTCTTCGGTCGTGCCGACGGCGTTTGCCAAGGGCTGGTAAAAGCTCGGCCAGCCGGTGCCGCTGTCGAATTTCGTTTCCGATGCGAAAAGCGGCAGGTCGCAGCCCGCGCATGAGAACGTGCCCTTGCGATGCTCGTCGAGCAGCGGGCTGGTGAAAGGCCGTTCTGTGCCCTGATTTCGCAGCACGTCATATTGCGCGGGCGTCAGAAGTTTCCGCCATTCGGCGTCTGTTTTTTCGACCTCGAACTTTCCCGGTGCGGCATCCGCGGCTTCCGCATCGCCGCCGCTCCGCCACCACGCGGCGCCGGTGACGGCGAGGATAGCGGCCAATGCGGTGCCGCCGAGAAATCTGCGCCGTGCGATCACGGGTTCATGTCCGTTCATCGGTGTCGTCATTTTCCGGCCTCGTCGCCCCAGATATGCGCCAGCGAGGCGTCGCGGCCGCAGCCAATGCGGTAGCTCGTATAGTGGACAGGGTTCTTCTTGTAGAACTCCTGATGGTACTCCTCGGCCGGATAGAAGGGTCCGGCATCGACGATTTCGGTGACGATGGGCTGGCCCTTGAAGCGGCCGGATTTTTCGAGCGCGGCTTTGGAGGCTTCGGCCAGCCGTTTCTGCGTGGCATCGTGCGTGAAGATCGCCGTCCGGTAGGAATGGCCGAAATCGCAGAATTGACCGTCCTTCGTCGTCGGGTCGATGTAGTGCCAATAGGAGGCAAGGAGCTTCTCGTAGTTCGTCTTTGCCGGATCCCAGGTCACTTCAATCGCTTCGGCGTGACCGGTTGTCTCCGACGAAACGTCTTCATAGGTGGGGTTGACCTCGGGGCCTCCGGTGTAGCCGACAACTGTCTTGGTCACGCCTTCGACGCTGTCGAAATGCCGCTGCATGCTCCAGAAGCAGCCGCCGGCGAAGGTTGCGACCGGCATCTTCTGTTCATCGGCGCGTGCCGTTCCGGCGAGGATGGAGATAAACAAGCTCAGACAAGCGGCAAATCGGACCAAGACGGCCTCCTCGTTTCCGCGCCCCGGGGACGGGGCGGTGGATCATAGATAGGCGATAACGCCGGCCAGGCGTTGTCACATCCCTTCACATGTCCGCGATTTCCTTTCCTCTTCATGGTTAAGGGCGGCCGCAAGGCGCCGGCGCGGACCTCCGCGCCTACTGACAACATGTCAATATTAGCTGTGCCGAAGCGGACCTCCATGATAAGAAATTCGGCTGATACGGGCCCGTTTTCGGGCTTGTCTTCAAGGAGCAAAATGTGAGTTTGGGCCGGCGCTCAACAGGTGATCGCAGTCTGGCAATGGCCGGGGGCGGAACCTTGTCGTTTGCGCGGCCGCTCCTCTTGCTTCTCGCGCTTTATGCCCTCATGGCGCCCGGGGGGAGCGTCATCCCGCTTCGCCGGATTTCCTCGCCGCAAGAGACTGCCGCGATTTCACAGACCGATGCGGGCCGAGGTGGCGTCTATTCGACCGTCGAGACAATCCGCCGCATGCCGGCGCCGGTTCTGCGGAATGCGGAGACGCCCTCCGCGTTGGTCAAAACGGTCGGGATTGCCGCGGAAATAGCCGTGTTCACCTCATCTGCCGCCCGGATGGGCATTCTGTTTGCGGAATGGGGGGTGGCTGTGTCCGCGCGTGCGCCGCCACACACAGCGGACATTTTGGCGTAGATCAGCGTCTGCCGGAACGGCCACCTTGTGGCCTCCCTCTTTGTACAGGTATAGAGAGGGCGGCCAGCAAGGCCGGTCGGTTCGAAAATCGACAGAAGAAGAGCTCAAGCTCCGATAGTTTCCGAGAATGCCGATGCAGTCCCCAGCGTGAAGACTGCACGTCCCTAGGGAGGTTCCTTTGCAGCGTATTGAAAACATCGTGTTCGGCCTGCGTTCAGTGATCTTGACGGTCCTGGCGGCGTTCACGCTTGTGATGCTTTTTTTCGCCGTCCAGCTTCGCATGGACGCCGGCTTCCTGAAGATGCTTCCTGTCGGGAACTCCTTCATTCAAACCTATTTCCAGTACGCCGACGGTTTCGGCGGCGGCAACCGCATCATCGTCGTCCTGGAGAACAAGAAGGGCGACATCTTCACGCCCGAGTTTCTCGAGACGCTGAAAAACGCCACGGACGATGTGTTCTACATCCCTGGCATCGCGCGCCATCGCGTCACCTCTCTCTGGACGCCAAACACACGCTACATCGCAGTGACCGAGCAGGGTCTTGAAGCAGGCGACGTTATTCCCGCCGACTTCAATCCTTCGCCCGAGAGCATCAAGACGGTGATGCAGAACACGCTGCGCGCCAATCTCGTCGGTCGCCTCGTGGCGACGGACTTCCGCTCGGCGATGATTTACGCCGAGCTGCTCGAAGTCGATCCGGAAACGCATCAGAAGCTCGACTACTTCAAGGTCGCCAGCCTTCTCGAAAAGAATATCCGCCAGAAATACGTCAATGCCGACACCGACGTGAAGATCGTCGGCTTCGCCAAGCTGATCGGCGACATCGCCGACGGTGCCCGTTCGGTGGTCACCTTCTTCGCGGTCGCTTTCGTGCTGACCTGCCTGATGCTCTGGCTCTATTGCCGCTCCTGGCTCCTCACTATGGTCACGGTCAGCTGTTCGCTTTGTTCGTTGATATGGCAATTCGGCATATTGCGGCTCATCGGCTACGGCCTCGACCCGCTCGCGGTGCTGGTGCCGTTCCTCGTCTTTGCCATCGGCGTCAGCCACGGCGTGCAGCAGATCAACATGGTGGGCGCTGAAATCGCCGCCGGCCTCGACCGGAACCAGGCTGCGCGCGCGACCTTCACCTTCCTGCTGCGCCCCGGCTCGGTCGCTCTCGCAACCTGTCTGTCGGGCTTCGCGACGCTCTACATCATCCCGATCGGCATGATCCGCGAGCTGGCCGTCACCGCCTCCATCGGTGTCGCCTTCAAGATCGTCTCCAACCTCGTCATGCTGCCGCTCATCGTTTCCTACGTGGCGCCCGGCGCCGAATACGGTGCGAAGGTGCGGCGTGCGATGGAAGCCCGCGCCAAGTTCTGGCCGTATCTGGCGACGATCGCCAAACCTCGCGTCGCCTTCATCTTCATCGCTTTCTGCATCGTTCTGGGCTCGGTCGCCCTCTATGAGAGCCGTGATCGTCAGATCGGCGACGTCCATGCGGGCGCCGGCGAACTCTGGCCGAACGCGCGCTACAATACGGACAGCGAGTACATCGCCGAACACTTCAAGCTCGGCCTCAACGTGCTGAGCGTGATTGTGGAATCGTCCGACGTCGCTTGCGTCGATTTCGACAAGCTGCACTATCTCGATACATTCAGCTGGGACATGCGCAACGTCGAAGGTGTGCAGTCGGTGGTGAGCCTGCCCATCGTCGGCAAGATCATCAACAGCATGTGGCAGGAGGGCAATCCGAAGTGGGCGGCGCTTCCGCGCGACCCGACGGCTCTTGCCCAGGCGACGTCGAGCGTGTCGAGCTCGACCCTGCTCGTCGATACCGAATGCAAGACCCTCGCGGTCCAGATCTATGTTGCCGACACCAAGGCGCAAACCGTCAAAACCGTCGTCAATGCGGTCGAGAAATGGATCGCCGATCATCCGCGCAAAGATCTGAAGCTCCGCATCGGCACGGGCAACGTGACGATCACGTCTGCGACCAACACCGTCGTCGAACACGCCGAGCTGCCGATGCTGCTCTATGTGTACGCGGTGGTCATGACGCTGGTGGTCTTCACCTATCGTGAGTGGCGCGGCGCCATCTGCTGCGTCATCCCGCTGATCCTGTCGACCATCATCGGCAACTGGTTCCTGACGGCTGCCGGCATCGGTCTCAAGATTTCGACGCTGCCGGTGCTCGCCATCGCCGTCGGCATCGGTGTCGACTACGGCATCTATGAGTACAACCGAATGCAACGCTACATGCGCATGGGCGTCACGCCCCATGCGGCTTATCTCCAGGCGTTGAACGACGTCGGCTCGGCGACCATGTTCACCGGCGGCACGCTCGCCATCGGCGTCTCGACGTGGTCCTTCTCGGCGCTGAAGTTCCAGGCCGACATGGGCTTGCTGCTCACCTTCATGTTCGTGGTCAACATGATCGGCGCCGTGACGCTCCTGCCCGCGCTGGTCGCGGCGCTTGAGGCGATCTGGCCGCTGAAGC
>DASVNC010000287.1:0-15082 GCA_036384055.1 Parvibaculum sp. | reverse complement strand
CGCGTGCGCGATCTCCTGGAAGAAATCCGTGACCGCTCGCATGGCAAGATCATTCTCGAAGTGGTCGATCCCGAGCCCTTTTCCGAGCAGGAAGACCTCGCCATGTCGCTCGGCCTCAAGGGCGCGCGGACGACCGAGGGCGAAGTCATCTATTTCGGACTTGTCGGCACCAATCTCGTCGATGGCATCGAGGCGATCCCCTATTTCGCCGACGCGCGGCAGGAATATCTCGAATATGACGTGACGCGCCTCATCCAGAATCTGAGCCGGCCGAAGAAGCCGGTGCTCGGCATCGTCACCAACCTGCCGCTCGACACGGGCGCGGGCGGGCTGATGGCGGCGATGCGCGGCCAGTCGCAGCCCTTCATGATCTATCAGGAGCTGCAGAACCGCTTCGAGATCAATTTCCTCGAGCAGGATTTCGTCAAGGTGCCGAAGGACGTGGATGTGCTGATGATCGCCCATCCCAAGCAGCTGAATCAGCGCACGCTTTACGCCATCGACCAGTTCGTCATGCGCGGCGGGCGGGTGCTCGCCTTTGTCGATCCCCATTCGGAAGTCAGCCTGACCGCAGGAGCGGATGGCCAGCCGGTGCAGGGCTATACCGAGGCGTCGGATCTCGAACCTCTGCTGAAAGACTGGGGCGTCGACTTCGATCCCAAGCACATTGTCGGTGACCGCAAGCTCGCCATGCGGGTGCAGACCGGCCTCGATGCGCGCCGCCAGCAGAGCGACTATGTTCTCTGGACGTCGTTCCCCAAGGAAGATCTCGACCAGAACGACATCGTGACCGCCAATGTCGATCATCTCAACATGGCGACCGTCGGCACGCTGAAGCCGGTGCCGGGCGCGACGACGCATTTCACGCCGCTGATCTGGTCGTCGAACGACGCGGAGCTTTACGACCTCGGCTATGTGAAGTCCGGCCCGACGCCTGACGATCTGCTGCGCGGGTTCAAGCCGACGGGCGAACGCTATGTCATCGGCGCGCGCATTTCGGGCCCGCTGAAGAGCGCCTTCACGGCGATGCCCGACATGAGCCAGGACTCGACGGGGGGCAGCACGGATTCCGCCCACAGGTCAGACGCCAGCGACACGCCCGAGCCCTATCAGGCCGCGACCAAGGGCGACGCCAACATCATCGTCGTCGCCGACAGCGACATATTCGACGATCGCTTCTGGGTGCAGATTCAGGGCGACGGCAACGACCGCGTCGCCCAGCCGACCGCCGACAATGCGCAGTTCATTCTCTCGGCGATCGACAATCTGATGGGCTCCGACGATCTCATTTCGCTGCGCGCGCGCGAGCGCGCCGACCGGCCCTTCGTCGTCGTCGATAATCTGCGCCGCGACGCCGAGCGCCATTTCCTGGCCGAGCAGGAACGGCTGAAAGCCAAGATCGCCGACACCGAGCAGAAGCTGACGGCCTTGCAGACGGGCGGGACCGATGCGACCTCCGATCCGCAGGCGCAGGACGAGATCGCCCAGTCGCGCAGCGAACTTCTGAAAAGCCGCAAGGCGCTCCGCGACGTTCAGCGCAATCTGCGCCGCAACATCGACAGTCTTGCAACGACGGTCCGCTTCATCAACGTGGCGCTGATGCCTCTCCTCGTCGCCTTTCTGGCGCTGGGTCTGGCCGTCATCCGCTATCGCCGCCGCAAGGCGCGCGCCGCAAAGGGAGCGTAGCCGTGGCGGTCGATCTTCAGATGCTTCGTTCGAACAAACCTTTGCGCAATCTCGTGCTGCTGGCGGTGGCGACCGGCATCGCGGTGATTGCGGCGACCGCCGCCGTCTTCGTGCAGGCCAATGCCGTGCGCGTCAAATTCGCGCCGGTGGCGATGTATCCGGGTCTTGAGAGCAGGCTCGATCAGGTGGTGAAGATCCAGTACACGCTGGCCCGCGGCATGCGCGCGCCGGACAAGATCACGCTGGTGCGCGGCACGGACGGCCGCTGGACGGTCGCCGAGCGCAAGAATTATCCCGCCAATCAGGATCTCGTGCGCAAGGCGCTGGTCGGCGTATCCGAGCTCAATCTTTATGAGCCCCGCACCGCGCTGCCCGCCTGGCATCGCAATCTCGGTCTGCTCGCGCCCGAGGATCTCGGCAGCGCGACGCGCGTGCAGTTCTACGACAAGGACGGCAAGCTGATGGCGGCGTTCCTTGCCGGCAAGGTGCCGGACCAGACGGCGGACGCGCGCGGACAGGGCATGATCTATGTGCGGCGCGACGGCGAGAACCAGACGTGGCTGGCGCGCGGACGCTTCCCGCTCTTCCAGACGGCGCAGGACTGGCTCGATACGAGCTTCCTCGGCTTGAAGCGCGACGACGTGAAGCGCCTGACGCTCTGGGCGGGGACGGATCATCCGGTCGTCATTTCGCGGGCGGCGAAGGACGACAGCGATTTCGCGCTCGAGAACATTCCCAAAGGCCGCGTCACGCGCGGCGCGCCGGTCGTCGATGGCGTGGCGAATTCGCTGGTCGATCTGGCTTTCGAAGACGCCGTGCCCGCTGGCTCACTGGATTTCCCGGCAACCTCGCCGCAAGTCGTCGTCGAGACTTTCGACGGGATCAGGATCACCTTCGTCATCACCGGTGGCGGTGGCGGGCTCTGGGCGAAGATTTTGGCCGCCGCCGACCCGGCGCTCATGCCGCCCGGCACCGACATGAAGGCGGCCGACGCCCGCGCCCGGGAGATCGAGGCCCGCGTCTCGCCCTGGACCTACAAGCTACCGCAGCCGGTGGGCAATCAGCTCACCCAGTCGATGGACCTGCTGACACATGAGGACGGCCCGGCGAAGTAGGCGCGGGCTGCATTGAAAAACGCCCGGAGGAATCTCCCACCCCTCCCTCAAGGGGAGGGTGGAAGGATATGCGCCGCGCCGAGGATCGGGCCTTGGCCGTCCGTCTGCAGGATGACGACGCTTTCCTCGCCTGCCGCATTTTCCAAATCGGCGCTCGTCAGCGGCACCTCGGCGGCGGCGCCGGTCCAGGCGGCCAGGGGTTTCATCTCGCGCACCGCATTCATGTAGAGGATCGTCTCGCCCCGATTTTCGCCGCGGGCGATTTTGACCGAGGCTTGCTTGCGATAGCGGATCAGCCAGAGCGTCGCCCTGGTTTTTTGCGGCGCGGCGGCGAGGACCAGTTTCGGCGCATTGCCGCCGACAAGACGGATGTCGATGGCGGGCGCGTCCGATGCGCGGGCGGCGATCTTGGCGTCGATGTCGGCCTTATCGCTGCCGACGCCTTCGCTTGCGCCGTCGATGACGATTTGCGGCGTATAGACGTTGGAGAGGCCGAGGGCGCTCGCATAGCCGCGTTGGCGCGCGGTGAAGGCGGCGTTGTCCAGCGTGTCCTTCCAGCCGAGGCCGTCCCAGTAATCGACATGGAATGCGAGCGGCAGCACGTCCGGCCGCGTCACGAGTTCGCGCAGATAGGCGTCGGCGGGCGGGCAGGAGGAGCAGCCCTGGCTGGTGAAAAGCTCGACCACGACAGGCCGCGCAGCCGCCGTGGCGGGAAAGGCGCTGACGAAAATCCAGACGGCGGCGAGCGCCAGGAATGCGAAAACTTTCATCGGCTCAATATAGGGAGCCGCGAGGCGAGGGGGATAACTTTGCCGTGAGCGGGCATGAAAAAGGGCGCTCCCGCGGGAGCGCCCTTTCACGTTTCGGTGATAACCGGCCTTATGCCGCGAGACGGCGCAGCACGTAAGGCAGGATGCCGCCATTGGCGTAGTAGTCGAGTTCGTCCTGCGTATCGATGCGGCAGACGACGTCGATGACCTTCCTGCTGCCGTCGGCATAGGCGATCGTCACTTTCACCTTGGCGCGGGGCTTCACGCCCTTCAGGCCTTCGACGGTGATGACCTCCGAGCCGTCGAGATTGAGCGATTGCCAGCTCATGTCGCCCTCGAACTGCAAGGGGGCGATGCCCATGCCGACGAGGTTCGAGCGATGGATGCGCTCGAAGCTCTGGGCGATCACGGCCTTGACGCCCAGCAGCATGGTGCCCTTCGCCGCCCAGTCGCGGCTGGAGCCGGTGCCGTATTCCTTGCCGGCGAAGATCACCAGCGGCACGCTGCGGCGCTTGTATTCCATCGCCGCGTCGTAGATCGGCATCTGCGTGCCTTCGGGTTCGAGCTTGGTCAGACCGCCCTCGATGCCCTTCAGCATCTGGTTCTTGATGCGGATATTGGCGAAGGTGCCGCGCATCATCACCTGATGGTTGCCGCGGCGCGCGCCGTAGCCGTTGAAGTCCTGCGCGCCGACCTGCTTGGAGATCAGGTAGGAACCGGCCGGGCTCTGCACCTTGATGTTACCGGCCGGAGAGATGTGGTCGGTGGTGATCGAGTCGGCGAAGAGGCCGAGGATGCGCGCGTTCTGCACATCCGTCAGCGGCGTCAGATCCTTCGAGAGATGCTCGAAGTAGGGCGGGTTCTGGACATAGGTCGAGTTGGCGTCCCAGTCATAGGTGAGGCCGCCCGAGACCTTGATGCTCTGCCAGTTGGCGTCGCCGTCGAAGACGTTGGCGTAGCGGCGGCGGAACATTTCCGGCGTCACGCAGGCGCGCACCGTTTCGGCGACTTCGGCGCTGGAGGGCCAGATATCCTTCAGATAGACGGGCTGGCCGTTCGCGCCGGTGCCCAGCGGCTCGGTCGTCAGGTCGATCTGCGTCGAGCCCGCCAGTGCGTAGGCGACGACCAGCGGCGGCGAGGCGAGGTAGTTCGCCTTGACGTCCGGCGAGACGCGGCCTTCGAAGTTGCGGTTGCCCGAGAGCACCGCCGAGGCGACGAGATCGTTCTTGTTGATCGCGGCGCTGATTTCGGTGGGCAGCGGGCCTGAGTTGCCGATGCAGGTGGTGCAGCCATAGCCGACGAGATCGAAGCCCAGGGCGTCGAGGTCGGCCTGGAGGCCCGATTTCGTCAGATAGTCGGTGACGACCTGCGAGCCCGGCGCCAGCGACGTTTTCACCCAGGGCTTCACCTTGAGGCCGAGACGGCGCGCATTGCGGGCGACGAGACCGGCGGCAACCAGCACGTTCGGGTTCGAGGTGTTGGTGCAGGACGTGATCGCGGCGATGACGACGTCGCCGTGGCCGAGGTCGTAGTCGGTGCCTTCGACGGGAACGCGGACCTTGGCCTGACCGGGCTTGCCGAATTCCTTTTCAAGCGCGACGCCGAAGTTCGAGGCGACGTCGGTCAGCGCCACGCGGTCCTGCGGACGCTTGGGGCCGGCCAGCGAAGGAACGACCGTCGAGAGGTCGAGTTCCAGCGTGTCGGTGAAGACGGGATCGGCCATACCCTTTTCGCGGAACATGCCCTGCGCCTTCGCATAGGCTTCGACCAGCGCGACACGTTCATCCGAACGGCCGGTGGCCTTCAGGAACTTCAGCGTCTCGTTGTCGATCGGGAAGAAGCCGCAGGTCGCACCGTATTCCGGCGCCATGTTGGCGATGGTGGCGCGATCTTCCAGCGTCAGATGGTCGAGGCCGTGGCCGAAATATTCGACGAACTTGCCGACGACGCCCTTCTTGCGCAGCATCTGGGTGACGGTCAGCACCATGTCGGTGGCGGTGACGCCTTCATTCAGCTTGCCGGTCAGCTTGAAGCCGACGACTTCGGGAATGAGCATGGAGACCGGCTGGCCGAGCATGGCCGCTTCCGCCTCGATGCCGCCGACGCCCCAGCCGAGAACCGCGAGGCCGTTCACCATCGTGGTGTGGCTGTCGGTGCCGACGCAGGTGTCGGGATAGGCGACTTCCTCGCCGCCTTCTGTCCGCGTCCAGACGGTCTGGGCCAGATATTCAAGATTGACCTGATGGCAGATGCCGGTTCCCGGCGGGACCACCCTGAAATTATCGAAGGCGCGCGAACCCCAGCGCAGGAACTCATAGCGCTCGCGGTTGCGGCCATATTCGATTTCTGTGTTCTGGTGGAAGGCCTGCGGCGTGCCGAACTTGTCGACCATCACCGAATGGTCGATGACGAGATCGACGGGCACCAGCGGGTTGATGCGCTTGGGGTCGCCGCCCAGCGTCTTCACCGCGTCGCGCATGGCGGCGAGGTCGACGACGGCGGGAACGCCGGTGAAGTCCTGCATCAGCACGCGGGCCGGGCGATAGGCGATTTCGCGGTCCGACGTGCGGGCCTTCAGCCACTTCTTCACGGCGCGGAGGTCGTCGGCCGAAACCGTGCGGCCGTCCTCGAAGCGCAGCAGGTTCTCAAGCAGCACCTTCAGCGAGAAGGGGAGCCGCGAGATGCCGTTGAGGCCGTTCTTCTCGGCCGTCTTCAGGCTGTAATAGGTGTAGGTCTTCGAGCCGACCTTCAGCGTCTGCTTGGCGCCGAAGCTGTTGCCGGGCGCCTGCTGGCGTTTGGCGGCGGCGGCGCCGGTTTTCATCGCCGGGGCTTTTTTGGCGAGGCCCTTTTTGGCCGACGGCTTTTTCGCCGCCGGTTTCGCGACGGGTTTTTTCGAAACCGTCTTGCGGGCGGGGGCTTTCTTTTTGGCGGCGGCCTTCTTTGCGGCCGGCTTTTTGGCGGCGGCTTTCTTCGCGGCGGGCTTCTTCGACGCGGGCTTGGCCTTGCGTGCGGGCTTCTTGGCCTTCACGGGCTTCTTCGCCTTGGCCGGTTTTGTCTTCGTCCCGGCGGCCTTCTTGAGCGGCTTTTTCTTCGCCGCTTTTGCCACGGGTTTTTTAGCGGCGGGCTTCTTCGCCTTCGCCTTTGCCTTCTTAGCCATGAATGGTTCCTCGATGCTGCAGATCCCGCGGTCGCGCGCGGGCGGGGGGCTCAGATTCCGGCCGGCCGACGCGGGGACTTCCAAAGGGTGGAATTGCGTTCGACCAACCTCGTCGGCGCTGTCGTTCATTGCGCCGATGGGCCTATATGCTTGACGCGCGCGACTATAAAGTCTTTCCCGCGTCAAGGCTACGGTTCGGGCGCTTCGGAGCGGGTGATATTTGCTCACGAAATATGCGAAGAAAAGGAACAAGGGAGGGCGTCATGACAGCTGTGCGCGTCGAAAGAAACGGACCGGTCACGACCGTCATTCTGGACCGGCGCGACGTCCGCAATGCGGTCGATCGTCCGACTGCGGCGGCGCTGGCCGATGCCTTCCTCGCCTTTGAGCGCGACGAGGCGGCGCTTGTTGCCGTTTTTGTAGGCGATCACGGCACCTTCTGCGCCGGCGCCGATCTGAAAGCGGTGGCGCAGGGGCCCGCCGGCGAACGGCGCGGCAATCTGACGGTGCCGCCGTCGACCGGGCTCGACTTCGACCGGCTCGCCGCCGACGGGCCGATGGGCCCTTCGCGCATGGTGCTCACCAAGCCCGTTATCGGCGCGATTTCGGGCTTTGCCGTGGCGGGCGGGCTCGAGCTTGCGCTCTGGTGCGACATGCGGGTGGTCGAAGCGGACGCCATCATGGGCGTTTTCTGCCGCCGCTGGGGGGTGCCGCTGATCGATGGCGGCACGGTCCGGTTGCCGCGCCTTATCGGCCATTCCCGCGCGCTCGACCTGATCCTGACGGGTAGGGGGGTCGGCGCCGAGGAGGCGCTGCAGATGGGCCTCGCCAACCGGGTGGTGCCGAAGGGCGAGGGGCGCGCCGAGGCCGAGAAGCTTGCCGGCGAGATCGCGCGCTTCCCGCAGCTCTGCCTCAAGGGCGACCGCATGTCGGCCTATGAGCAATGGGATCTTTCCTTCGGCGACGCGCTTGCCAACGAGTTCGAGCATGGCCGCAAGGTGATGGCATCCGGCGAAACGGTCAAAGGCGCGGCGCGCTTTGCCAGCGGAAAAGGCCGGGGCGGGCGCTTCGATGAGATTTGAACGGGCGATGGGCCAAGCGGCCTTCACAACCTCCCCCCTTGAGGGGGAGGTCGACCGCGCAGCGGTCGGGTGGGGGGGCTTCTTCGAAAAGCCCCTTCCCATCTTGCGCAATCGCGCTGGTTCGATTTTGCGAAGAAGCCCCCCCTCCCAACCCTCCCCCTCAAGGGGGGAGGGCTTAGAAGGAGGGGCTCGTTCTCTTGCGAGCGCGTGCGATGTCTAGAAATTTCACGCAATCACTCCGCCTTGTTGCCGACGGGCTTGCCTGCATTCGCGGCGGGCGCGTCGTTTTCGAGGGGCTTTCGTTTTCGGTTTCGGGCGGCGAGGCGCTGGTCGTCACCGGGCCGAACGGCGCGGGCAAGTCGAGCCTGATCCGGCAGATCGCCGGGCTCGTCGATGTGGCCGGCGGGACGCTCGCGCTTGAGGGCGGCGCGGCCGATGCGACGATCGCGGAAGAGGCGCATTACATCGGCCATCTCGATGCGCTGAAGCCGTCGATGAGCGTTCGCGAGACCGCGTCGCTCTGGGCGGATTTTTTCGGCGGCGGCGATGCCGGCGGGGCGCTCCAAGCCTTCGATCTCGACACGCTTGCCGATCTGCCGGTGGCTTATCTTTCCGCCGGGCAGCGGCGGCGGCTCGCCCTGTCGCGGCTTCTCGTGGCGCCGCGGCCGCTCTGGCTTCTCGACGAACCCTCCGTGGCGCTTGATGCGGCAAGTTTCGCGCGGCTCGTCGTCTTGATGGAGGCGCATCTGGCGCAAGGCGGCATCGTCGTCGCGGCGACGCATCAGCCGCTCGGCCTTGCGCGCGTATCGCCGCTCGATCTTTCATCCGTCCGCCAACGGATGGTTTCCGCATGACGCGCGCTTTTATCGGTTTGCTGAAGCACGATCTTGCGCTTGCCGTCCGCGTTGGCGGCGGGGGCGGCATGGCGGTGCTCTTTTTCCTGATCGTCGTCACCGTGGTGCCGCTCGGCGTCGGGCCCAACCTCAATCTGCTGGCGACAATTGCGACCGGCATATTGTGGGTGGCGCTGCTCCTGTCGGCGCTCTTGACGCTCGACCGGCTGTTTCAGGCCGATTATGAAGACGGCACACTCGATCTTCTGACGATGGGAAACCTGCCGCTCGAACTCGTCGCGGCGGCGAAAGCCATCGCGCATTGGCTGACGACCGGGCTGCCGCTCGTCATCGCCTCGCCGCTTCTCGGCCTGCTGCTCAACCTCGACGAGCGCAATTTTCCGCCGCTGGTGCTGGCCATGCTGGTCGGCTCGCCCGCGCTGAGCTTCATGGGGTCAATCGGCGCGGCGCTCACGGTGAGCGTCAGGCGCGGCGGGCTGCTCGCCTCGCTGCTGGTGCTGCCGTTTTATGTGCCGGTGCTTATTTTCGGCGTGGTGGCGGCAGGCGGGGCGTCGGCGATGCCGGGCGCGAGCCATCAGGGGCTGCTGCTTCTCGGCGCGGTTGCGCTGGCGAGCCTTGTGATCGGCCCGGTCGCGGCGGCGGCGGCGCTTCGGGCCAATCTGAGATGACGATGCGCGGCAAAATGACCGGTTCGGCACCTTGCCCTCCAGGGGGGAGCGCCGCTAAATGACGGACATGTCGGACCTGACCGCCACCCAGCGTTTTCACGCGCTTGCCAATCCGGCGCGCTTCATGGCGTTGACCGAGAGGCTTGTGTGGCCGCTCGGCGCTGTTACGGGCCTCCTGATTGCCGCCGGGGTGTATTTTGCACTCTTTGCCTCGCCCCCCGACTACCAGCAGGGCGAGACGGTGCGCATCATGTATGTCCATGTGCCGTCGGCCTGGCTCGGTATGCTGGGCTACATGGTGATGGCGGGGGCCTCTCTCATCGCGCTTGTCTTCCGGCATCCGCTGGCCGATGTCTGCGCGAAATCGGCGGCGCCCATCGGCGCGGCCTTCTGTTTCCTCGCGCTCGTCACCGGCTCGCTCTGGGGCCGGCCGATGTGGGGAACGTGGTGGGTGTGGGACGCGCGGCTCACCTCGATGCTGATCCTGCTTTTTCTTTATCTGGGCTACATCGCGCTTTGGGCGACCATCGAGGAGCCGGCGCGGGCGGCGCGCGCCGCCGCCGTGCTGGCGCTTGTCGGCTCGATCAATGTGCCGATCATTCACTACTCGGTCGTCTGGTGGAACACGCTGCACCAGCCGGCCAGCGTTTTCCGCATCGGCGGGCCTGCGATCGCCGCTTCGATGCTGCTGCCGCTGATGCTGATGGCGCTCGGCTTTACGTTTTTCTTTGCGACGCTGCTCGTCATGCGGATGCGGGCCGAAATCCTGCGCCGCCGGGTGCGCGTGCTTCGCCTGGCGAAAGCGGAGGGCTGAACTATGCAGGCTTTCCTCGACATGGGCGGCTATGCGGGTTTTGTCTGGCCGGCTTATGCCGTCGTCGCGGTGGTCATGGCGGCGCTCGTCATTGCCAGCGTCAACGACCTGAAGCGGCAGCGCCGGCTTCTCGCCGCGCTGGAGCCGGGCGAGGGCAAACGCAAACGCGCCGCGGCGCGCGACGGCGCTTCGTCCGCGAGTTCAGGCGCATGAGGCTCGCCGCCCTGATCCCGGCCGGCATTTTCGCCGTCATCGCCGGATTGTTTCTGATCGCGGTCTATCACGGCGATCCCTCGCGCGTGCCTTCGGCGCTGATCGGTCGCTATGTGCCTGCCTTCACGCTGCCGCCGGTCGAGGGAGCGGGCAAGCCCGGCCTTGCCAACAGCGACTTCGGCGGCGGCAAGCCCGTCATCGTCAACGTCTTCGCGTCATGGTGCGTGCCCTGCCGCGAGGAGCATCCGGTGCTGATGGAACTGAAGGGGCTGACAGCGGCGCCGCTTTACGCCATCGACTACAAGGACAGCGCGGCGGCGGCGCGGCAGTTTTTCGAGGAACTCGGCAATCCGTTCCAGCGCATCGGCGCCGACACGTCGGGCCGGGTTTCGATCGACTGGGGCGTATACGGCGTACCCGAAACCTACATCGTCGATGGCAAGGGGCGCATCGCCTACAAACATGTAGGACCGCTCACACCGCAAGTCATCGACAGCGAAATCCTGCCGGCGCTCAAAGCCGCCGAAACCGGCGGTTGAGCGTCGACAGGTTTTTCAATTCCGAAAGCTCAGGAGGCTTTACGGCGCGCCGTGGTGCGCTTGGCGGCCGGACGCTTGCGCGCCGCACCGGCGCTGCGTCGCGCGGTGCGGCCGCGAACGGGCTTGTCGGCTTCCTTGGCCGAGCCGATGGCGGAGGCCAGATGGCCGAGGCCGCGCAGCAGCTCGCTCTGCATCGCCTTGGGGAGGAGTTCGAGCAAGGCTTTTTCGGCGGCGAGAGCGCGGGGCATGGCGCCTGTCAATGCCCGGCGGCCGGCGGCGGTGAGGCGCACGGCGTTGGCGCGGGCGTCTTCGGCCGTGCGCTTGCGGGCGAGAAGGCCGTTTTTGATCATGCGGCTGATCATGTCGGCCAGCGTCGAGCGGTCGATGCCGGTGCGGTTGACGAGATCGGTCTGGCTCAGACCTTCTTCCTCATTGACCGCGAAGAGCACGATGAACTGGCGCGGCGTAATCGCGCCGTCGCCCATCTGCTGGACGAACTGGTCGTATGCGAATTGCTGAGCGCGCCGCAGCAGGTGGCTCAGGGAACTTTCGAGATCGTAACCCCCAGACGACTTTCTGCCTGCCATATGTCATATCCTCCGGATGAAGCAACTTCAGGAACGGCGCATCTCTGGACCGCGTTCCATTCGTCTGTTGAGCGAACCGGCGCACCTGTCAAAATCGCCTTGCCATGATCGTTGGCTCAAGCGCGGGCGCCACGTTATCATCATATGCACCTTCGAGCGCCTCCATTGCAAGAGGTCCGTGAGCATGAAAATCGATGAAAGTCTTTTCCGGCCCCGGATGAATTATTCCGGCGGTCGAATTTCCGCATAATGCCGTTTTCGGTGTGTTCCTTTGCCGCGGACACGGGTGTAGTTCCGTAGGCGGATAAACGAGAAAGTAAAATGTCAAATTCTCCGGAAAAGCCCAATTCGCCAGAAAACAGCAGACTTCCGCCGCGCGGAGCAATGAAACACCGCGAGCCGGGCTCGGAGCACGAATTGATGTTCCGCAACCGCGTCCCAACCGGAGACAGCCTGGCGCGCGATATCTGCGACCATTGCGGCTTCATCCACTACGACAATCCGAAGATTGTCGTCGGCTCGGTCGTCACGCATGGTGAATACTTTTTAATGTGCCGCCGCGCCATCGAGCCGCGCAAGAATTTCTGGACGCTGCCCGCGGGCTTCTTGGAACATGGAGAAACGACCGCCGAGGGCGCCAGACGCGAGGCGCGCGAGGAGGCGAATGCGGACATCCGCATCCGCGACCTGCTTGCGATCTACAATATTCCGCGCATCGGTCAGGTGCAGCTCATGTACCGGGCGGAACTTGCCGTGCCTGAATTTTCGGCCGGACCGGAAAGCCTGGAGGTGAAGCTGTTCCGCTGGGAGGAAATTCCCTGGGACGAGCTTGCATTCCCCAGCGTCAACTGGGCGCTGACGCAGTTCCGCTCCGTTGCGGGGGAAGCGGTGATCGCGCCTTTTTCAAATCCCGAAGGGGAGACCGGCAGCGCCTTTGCCCGCCCCGCTCCGCATGGATAGACGGGCTGGCGCGTTTCGTCCGTTCGCGGCATGATTTACCCATATCGTCAGCGGGGGGACATGATGACGGACGTGATTGCAGTGCGGGGCATGACGGCTGAGGAACGGAAGGTGATCTTTGCCTCCTCGCTCGGCACCATGTTCGAGTGGTACGACTTTTTCGTTTATGGCGCGCTGGCGGCGATCTTCTCCAAACAGTTCTTCGCGGGCGTCAACGAGACGGCCGCTTTCATTTTCGCGCTGCTGGTTTTTGCCGCCGGCTTCGCGGTCCGGCCCTTCGGGGCGCTGGTTTTCGGACGGCTGGGCGATCTCGTCGGGCGGAAATATACGTTTCTGGTCACCATTCTGGTGATGGGCTTCTCGACCTTCTTCGTCGGCCTGCTGCCGACCTATGCGTCGGTCGGCATTCTGGCGCCCATCGGCCTCGTCCTTCTGCGGATGCTGCAGGGCCTTGCCATCGGCGGGGAATATGGCGGGGCGGCGACCTATGTCGCCGAACATGCGCCGAAGGGTAAGCGCGGCGCCTATACGTCATGGATCCAGATGACGGCGACGGCGGGGCTTTTCCTGTCGTTGATCGTCATCATGGTCTGCCGCGCGCAGATGACGCCCGAGGCCTTCGCCGACTGGGGCTGGCGCCTGCCGTTCCTGCTCTCGAGCCTGTTGCTCGGCGTTTCGGTGTGGATCCGGCTGCGGCTCGATGAATCCCCTATTTTCAAACGTATGCAGGAAGAGGGCAAAGGCTCGAAATCGCCGCTGCGGGATTCCTTTGCCAACTGGTCCAACCTCAAGATCGTGCTGCTGGCGCTTTTCGGCCTGTCGATGGGCGAGGCGGTCGTCTGGTATACGGGCCAGTTTTATGCGCTGATCTTCCTGACGCAGGTGCTGAAGGTCGAACCGCAGACGGCGACGCTGCTGGTCGCCGGCGGGCTCACCATCGGCACGCCGTTTTTCGTCATTTTCGGCATGTTGTCCGACCGGATCGGGCGGAAGCCGATCATTCTGGCCGGCTGTCTGCTCGCGGCGCTGACCTATATGCCGATCTTCCACGCCATCACGCATTATGCCAATCCGGCGCTCGAGCGGGCGCAGGACGCCTCGCCCGTCACCGTGACGGCCGATCCGGCGACCTGCTCGCTGCAGTTCAATCCGGTCGGCACCGCCGCCTTCACCTCGCCCTGCGACGTCGCCAAGAGCGCGCTGGTCAAGCGCGGCATTCCTTATGCCAACGAGCCTTATGCCAACGAGGCAGGGGCGGACGGCGAGGCGCAGATCCGTGTCGGCGGCGTCATCGTGCCGTCCTATGACGGCAAGGCGGCGGACGCAAAAGACAAGGCGGCCTCCTTCGATGCGGCGCTGACGTCGGCGCTCGCCACGGCGGGCTATCCCGCCAAGGCGGCGGACGGCGACATCAACAAGACGATGGTGGTGCTGCTCATCGGCCTTCTGGTCATCTACGGCGCGCTAACCTATGGCCCGATTGCGGCGGCGCTGGTCGAGCTTTTCCCGACACGCATCCGCTATTCGTCGCTCTCCTTGCCCTATCACATCGGCAATGGCTGGTTCGGCGGCTTCATGCCGCCTGTCGCCTTCGCGGTCATCGCCGCGACGGGCAGCATGTATGACGGGCTCTGGTATCCGATTGCAATCGCAGCCGTCTGTTTCGTCGTCGGCGCGTTGTTCCTGCCCGAAACGAAAGACCGGGACATTCATCATGGTTCATGAGCGACTGCTCATGAACAGGCATCACGGCTCATGAGCGACTGCTCATGAACGGGCATCACGGCTCATGAACGGACGCGCGTCGTTCAGTCGGCGGCTTCGGTGCCCGGCTCGTCTTTTTCGGCGGCGTATTTTTTGAACACCGAAATTTGCGCCATCGCGAAGACGATGGTCAGCGGCATGATGCCGAAAAGTTTGAAGCCGGCCCAGAACTCGGTCGAGAAGTTGCGCCAGATGATCTCGTTGAGCGCGGCGAGGACGATGAAGAAAAAGCCCCAGCGCCTGGTCAGGATCATCCAGCCTTCGTCGGTGAGGTCGAGCGCGCCGTCGAAAAGCTGCTTCAGCAACGGGCGTCCGGTAAAGGCGGCGCCCAGAAGAGCGGCGGCGAAGAGCAGATTGACCAACGTCGGTTTCAGCTTGATGAAAATGTCGTTGTGAAGAACGAGGGTGAGCGTGCCGAAGACCATGACGAAGACGCCGGTGACGAGCGGCATGGTCGGGATCTTGCGGAACCGCCAGTAGGAGTAAATGAGCGAGGCGGCAGTGGCGACCATGAAGCTCGCGGTGGCGTAGAAGATGTTCTGGTCGGCGGCGCCGCCGAAAATCCGGTTCCCGCGCGAATTCATCAGGAAGAAGACGACGAGCGGCCCGAGCTCCAGCAACATCTTGAGGCCCTGGGGGGCCTTCTTTTCTCTGGCACTCATCTCAACTGGCTCCGGTGATGGCGCGGGCGAAGGCATCCGCCTCGAATGGCTGCAGATCGTCGATGCTCTCGCCGATGCCGATCAGGTGGATCGGCAGGCCGAAGCGTTTGGCGATGGCGACGAGGATGCCGCCGCGCGCCGTGCCGTCGAGCTTGGTCATCACTAGGCCGGTGACGCCCGCCGTCTTGCCGAAAATCTCGACCTGATTGAG
>DASVNC010000286.1:0-2268 GCA_036384055.1 Parvibaculum sp. | reverse complement strand
CGCGAACCCCCAGACGAGGTTGATGAACATCATGAAGGCGAGGTGCTGGGGGGTCATGGCATCCGGCGGGCGGCGTGTGAAGGCTCTTGTTAGCCCATGCGCGGGCTGCCGCCTAGGGCATCCCGATGTTCAGGACAACAGGCCTAGAGCGGTTCCAGGAAAAGTGTGCAGCGGTTTTCCGTCAGGAACCGCGACAAAATAAATAGTTAGAGCCGTTTCGCGATTCCACGAAAATCGAAACGGCTCTAGTCTCCGCCCGAACCGGCCGGGATCAGTCCGCGCTGCCGCATGATCTTCTCGTAGGCGACATTGATCGTCGCCACCTTTTCATTGGCGATCGAGACGAATTCCTTCGGCACGCCGCGCGCAATCAGCGTGTCGGGATGGTTCTCGCGGACCAGCCGGTGATAGGCCTTCTTGAGGTCGTCGTTCGAAATGCCGGGCGTTATGCCCAGAACGAGGTAGGGGTCGGTCCGGTCGGTGCCCAGATGGCTCGCCCGGATGCGCGCAAATTCGACTTCGGAAAAGCCGAATATGTCGGCCACGATGCGCAAATACTCGATCTCGGCCGGATGGACGACCTGATCGGCCTTGGCGATATGGAAAAGCGCGTCCAGCACGTCTTCGAGAACGGCAGGCTTGCCGCGATAAATACTCGCCACCTGCTCCGCATAGGCCTGAAAGCCGGCAACGTCCTGCTGCGCGATCTTGTAGACACGCTTGACGTTCGCCCGCTCGGCATCGGGCACCTGCAGAACCTCTTCGAAAGCGCGTATTTCCGATTCCGTCACCTGCCCGTCGGCCTTGGCCATTTTTGCCGAAAGCGCGATCAGGGCGACGGTAAAGACGACTTCATTGTCGGCAAGCGCCCGGTCGATGACGAGATGGCCCGCCACCGCGCCGACAAGCGCGCCGAGCGGCCCGCCGACGGCTAGTCCGACGCCGGCCCCCGCAATTTTTCCCCAAATGGACATAATGCGAGTTTAGAGGGAAACGGCGCCCTTCGCACCCGCGAAAAACGCCGCCGCCCTTGTGTGAATCCGCCAAAAAGACGGCAAAAAACGTCACGATTTCGCGAGAGCGGCCATGACGCTTTTGTCGCCTGCGGGCGGCTTGCCTAGTCGCCCGTTACGGCATGGCCGACGACCGCGCCCGCGGCCGCGCCGCCGATGGTCGCCGCCGTCCGGCCGGCGCCCGAACCGATGGTGCTGCCCACCAGGCCGCCGACACCCGCGCCGACAAGCGTTCCGCAGCCGGCAAGCGGCAAGGCGAGCGATGTGGCGACAAAAGCGATCTGGGCCAGTTTGGCCAAGGATGAGATTCTATCCATGTCGTGACCTCCTGTCCGGTCAGTACACATGCCCCGGCAAGAACGGTGACCGCTCAATGGGCCGAAAATGTGACTATCCCGTAGCTGTTTCACACCGAAGCCGCCTATGGCAGTTTCCCTGACATGACCTCGAACCGTTGGGATTTCTGGATCGACCGAGGCGGCACCTTCACCGACATCGTCGCGCGGGCGCCGGACGGCCGCCTCGTGGCCCACAAGCTGCTTTCCGAGAATCCGGAGCACTATGAAGACGCCGCCCTGCAGGGCATCGGCGACCTGCTCGGTGTTGCGCCCGGCGCGGCGCTTCCCGCCGCACGCATCGGCGCGGTCAAGATGGGCACCACGGTCGCCACCAACGCGCTGCTCGAGCGCAAGGGCGAGCGCGTGCTGTTCCTGACCACGCAAGGTTTCGCCGACGCACTCAGGATCGGCTACCAGAACCGCCCTCACCTCTTCCGCCTGAAAATCGAAAAGCCCGACATGCTCTTCGAGCGCAGCGCCGAGGTGCCCGAGCGCCTGACGGCGGAAGGCGAAGTGCTGACACCCCTCGACGAGGAAGCCGTGCGGTGCGCGCTCGCCGACGCCTATGAAGACGGCATTCGCGCTGTCGCCATCTGCTTCATGCATGGCTACCGCTATCCCGCTCATGAAAGACGCGCCGCCGAAATCGCCCGCGACATCGGCTTCACGCAGGTTTCGGTCAGCCACCACGTCAGCCCCCTGATGAAATTCG
Source organism: Parvibaculum sp. (assembly GCA_036384055.1). Lineage (GTDB taxonomy): Bacteria > Pseudomonadota > Alphaproteobacteria > Parvibaculales > Parvibaculaceae > Parvibaculum. The sequence continues at coordinate 205 of DASVNC010000286.1, read as the reverse complement.
TCTCGCGCGGCGACACGACGGTGGTCGATGCCTATCTCTCGCCGATCCTGAAGCGTTATGTCTCGCGCGTTGCGGGCGCGCTCGGCGCCGGCACGCGACTGTTCTTCATGCAGTCGTCGGGCGGCCTCACCGAGGCCTCGCTCTTTGAGGGCAAGGACGCGATCCTCTCGGGTCCGGCGGGCGGTGTCGTCGGCGCGGTGGAAAC
>DASVNC010000285.1:0-2414 GCA_036384055.1 Parvibaculum sp. | reverse complement strand
TGCTGCCGCTGCCGCCGCGCGGCGAGATCAGGTTCGAGAACGTCACCTTCTCCTATCCGACGCGCCCGCACGTGTCGGCGCTGCACGGCTTCTCGCTCGACGTGCGGCCCGGCGAGACGGTGGCGATCGTCGGCCCGTCGGGCGCGGGCAAGAGCACGGTCTTCCAGTTGCTGCTACGTTTCTACGATCCGCAGTCGGGCCGCATCAGTTTCGACGGCATCGGCATTTCGGACACCGACCCGGTCGCCTTGCGTTCGCGCGTCGCGGTCGTGCCGCAGGAGACCGTCGTCTTCGGGACGACCATTGCCGAGAACATCCGTTACGGCCGGCCGGACGCCAGCGACGCCGAGGTGCAGACGGCGGCCAAGGCGGCGCGCATTCACGACTTCATCGCCTCGCTGCCCAAGGGCTATGAGACGCAGGTGGGCGAACGCGGCGTCACGCTGTCGGGCGGCCAGCGCCAGCGCATCGCCATCGCGCGTGCGATCCTGCGCGATGCCCGCGTGCTGCTGCTCGACGAGGCGACGAGCGCGCTCGACGCCGAAAGCGAAACGCTGGTGCAGGCGGCGCTCGAAGTTCTGATGCAGGGGCGGACGACGCTCGTCATCGCGCACAGGCTCGCCACCGTGCTGAAGGCCGACCGCATCGTGGTGATGGAAGACGGCCGGGTCGCCGCCACCGGCACGCATGACGAGCTGGTGCGGCAGGGCGGGCTTTATGCGCGGCTGGCGCGGCTGCAATTCGCGGGCGAGTTGATCCGCGACGACAGCAAGATCGTCGCATCTCACTGATAGTCTGACGGCGGTATCCCGGGGAGAGAATTCATGTCACGGATTTTGCGCGGCCTCACCATCGCCGCCGTCGCGATGGTCGTCATCTTCCTCATTCTCGGATGGCGCTTCCTTTCGGCGGCCGGCCAGTTCACGGCGATCCGCGCCGAAGTGCCGGCGGATTGCCAGACCGTTGCGTCGCCGCCCGGACCGGAAGACATTGCCATCGACCGCGAACGCGGCATCGCTTTTGTTTCGGCTACCGACCGGCGCGCGGTCATGCGCGGCGACAAAGGGGTGCGCGGCGGCATCTATGCCATCGACCTGAACGGGCCGGTTTCGGGCTGGGCGCTGCGGCCGGTGACGGCGAACGAGCCCGCCGATTTTCGTCCGCACGGGATCAGTCTTTATATCGGAGCGGACGGCAAACGCCGTCTCTTTGCGGTCAATCACCCAGCGTCCGGCGGGCAGGCGATTGAAATCTTCGATGTCGGCGCAGGCGGGCTGCTCACCCATGTGAAGACGGTCAGCGATCCGCTGCTCATTTCACCCAACGATGTCGTCGCGGTGGGGCCGGAGAGCTTTTACGCCACCAACGATCACGGCACGGCGAGCCCGCGCGGCCAGACGCTCGACGATCTGCTTTTGTGGCGGAACGCCAATATCGTCTATTTCGACGGTGCGACGATGCGCGTCGCGGGCGACCGGCTGAGTTTTGCCAACGGCATCAATGTCAGCGCCGATGGGAAAACCGTCTATGTGTCCGAAACGCTGGGTGCGGCGCTCCATGTCTACAAGCGCGATGTGGCGACGGGCGCGCTGACGCCGAGCGATTACATCCGGCTCGGCACCGGGCTCGACAATATCGATGTCGAGCCGGACGGCGCGCTCCTGATCGCGGCGCATCCGCATCTGATGGCCCTGCTGGCGGCGGGCAAGGATCCCAAGGCGCTGTCACCGTCGCAGGTTGTGCGCGTCGAGTTCGACGCCAAAGGCGGCGGGCGCGCGGGCACCATCTATCTCAACATGGGCGGGCAGATTTCCGGTTCGAGCGTCGCGGCGGGCTTCGGCGACAAGATGCTGATCGGCAATGTGTTCGATCCGAAAATTCTCGTCTGCACGCAATCGAAAGAGATCAAGGCGTTTTAAGTCCGGGGTGCCACGCCGCGACGCTACCGCTCCGTCAGCTTGAATTCGATGCGGCGGTTGTGTTTGAAGGCGTCAGGCGTCGTGCCGGGATCGATCGGCTGGAATTCGCCGAAACCCGCGGCGACGAGGTGGGCCGGTGCGACGCCGGCCTTCACCATGAAGTTGACGACGGCGATGGCGCGCGCCGTCGAGAGATACCAGTTCGACGGGAATTGCGCGGTGTGGATCGGGTTCGCGTCGGTGTGGCCGTCGATGCGGACGACCCAGGCGATGTCGGATGGAATCTCGGCGGAGATTTCCTTCAGCGCGTCGGCAACCTTCTGAAGCTGCGCGGTGCCGCCGGGATTGAGGTCTGCGGAGCCTGAATCGAAGAGAACTTCCGACTGGATGACGAAGCGGTCGCCGACGATCTGGATGTCGGGGCGGTCGCCGAGAATGGCGCGCAGGCGGCCGAAGAATTCGGAGCGGTATTTCGCCAGCTCCTGCACCTTCTGG
>DASVNC010000284.1:0-4735 GCA_036384055.1 Parvibaculum sp. | reverse complement strand
CGATGCCGTCCGAGAAGTTCGATCTGGCGAATTCGACCAGCGTGTTGCGGTTCTCGCGCACCGGCGCTTCGTAACGCTGCTCGGCCGGGTACATGGCCGGGGCGGGCGCGCGCGGCGCGGGCGCCGGCGGGATGGCGGCGTCGGCATAGCCTTCGACCATGCTGGCGATTTGCGGGAAGTCCGAGACGTCCAGCATTTCACCGTCGCAGAGAACGATGGCGCGGAAGACGGTGTTTTCGATCTGGCGCACATTGCCCGGCCAGTCGTAGGTGCAGAGCATCGCCAGCGCGTTGCGCGAGATGCCGACCACGGGCTTGCCTTCTTCCGCCGCGAGACGGCGGATGAAATGGGCGACGAGTTCGGGAATGTCTTCCTTGCGGTCGCGCAGCGGTGGCACATGCATGGGGAAGACGTTGAGGCGGTAATAGAGGTCTTCGCGGAAGCGCCCTTCCTTGACCATCTGGAGAAGGTCGCGATTGGTCGCCGAGATCAGGCGGATGTCGACCTTCACCGGCTTCTTGGAGCCGACGGGATCGACTTCCCCCTGCTGCAGCGCGCGCAGGAGCTTCACCTGCATGTCGAGCGGCAGTTCGCCGATTTCGTCGAGGAAGAGCGTGCCGCCGGAGGCTTCCTGGAATTTGCCGGCATGTTTGTCGGAGGCGCCGGTGAAGGCACCTTTCTCGTGGCCGAAGAGAATGCTCTCGACCAGATTTTCCGGAATCGCGCCGCAGTTGACGGTGACGAAGGGTTTACCGGCGCGGTCGCCTTCGCCCTGAATGGCGCTGGCGATCATTTCCTTGCCGACGCCGCTTTCGCCGTCGATCAGGATCGGAATGTTCGACTGGGCGGCGCGCTTGCCGAGACGGATCACCTGCTCCATGCCGGGGCTGCGGGCGATCAGATCGGCGAAGGTGAGGTGGCCGCTCTGCTTTTTCTGCAGGCGCGAGATTTCGCCGGTGAGCGCGTTCACCTTGAGGGCGTTGCGCATCGAAACGTGCAGGCGCTCGGGGCTGACCGGCTTTATGACGAAATCGGTGGCGCCTTCGCGCATCACGTTGACGACCGTCTCAATGCCGCCATGCGCGGTCAGGACGATGACCGGCAGGTTGGGGCGCGTCGGCTGGAGGCGTTTCAGCACTTCCATGCCATCGACGCCGGGCATGACGAGATCGAGAATGACGAGGGAAATTTCGGCGCCCGCCGGGCCTTCCAGACGCGCCAGCGCGGCCTCGCCCCCGTCTACGGGAACGGCGCGATAGCCGTCGCGGCTGACCACCTCTTCCAGGATGCGGCGCTGAGCGGGATCGTCGTCCACAATCAGGATGGATTGGGTCATCAAGGGTGCCTCGGGTTCCGGGGGTGCCGCATGGGCGGCAACATCTCGGCCCATAATGGGGCGGATTGGTAAAGACGATCTTAATTCCCGGAGGCTGAGTGAAGGCCCCGTTTTACACTCACACAAAGGGCGAAAATTCACAGTGCTGACGATCTCCGGGAATCGTCCCGCATCCGGAATAGTGTTGCCATCGTGTAACTTTGAGGCTGGAACTTAAGCAAATCTGGCAAATCGGGTTGATGGTTCCTTCTGTTCCATGCGATGTGTTTAGTCTGATGAAAGTTTACCGGTGGGGTCCGGGCCTCCCGTCATGTAGTCGGGCGGTTGAGCATAATAACGACGGAGATTGGGATGAAAATCATATCCCGGCTTATAGCGTTGGGGACCTTCCTGGTGCTGGCTGGCTGCGGCACCTGGACGGCTGAATCGTATCTCCATGAGACGATCAGCGGCGACTCGTTCAACGCATGCCTGGCGCGCGAATATCAGGAGAGGGCGACCTCTGAAGCGTATGTCGATTGCAACTGGATCGACACCGCGACGATCGTCGAAAAGGGCCGCGCCGCGGCTGCCGGCGAAACTGTTCTTCCCTGGGATCCCGCGACGCGCGGCGTTCTCCCGGCCGACCTGCCTGAGCTGCAGGACGCGCGGGCGAAGCTGCTTGCGGCTCTCGACAACGGCGGCCGGACCGGTCCGAACGCCTGTAAGTGCGCCAAGGCGCAGCGTTACTATGACGGCTGGGTGGAGCAGGCGAGCGACAACAAGCTCGGCGAAAACGGCTCTTGGCTCGGCGGCGAAGGCGGCCCGGTGCAGCCTGAGCGTGTGAAGGCCGAAAAGGCCGCGTTCTACGAGGCGCTGACGCAGTGCCAGGGCGTGGTGGGTCCGTGGACCATCTACTTCGGCTTCAACAAGTACAACCTGACGCAGGAAGCCCAGGCTGTGGTTGCCGAAATCGCGAAGACGTCGATCTCGTCCTTCGCCGTGGTCGGCCACACCGATACCTCGGGCAGCAATGCGTACAACCAGGCTCTCGGCGAGCGCCGTGCGAACGCTGTGGCCAGCGCTCTGAAGGCCGACGGCAAGAGCACCTGCTCGGTCGGGTCGGATGGCGAGACGAACCTCGCGGTCCAGACGGGCGACGGCGTGCGTGAGCCGCTGAACCGCCGTGCGGTTGTGTCGGTCTGCAAGTAACGCAGAACGCCTGACGAAAATGGAAAGCCCCGGCGGAAACGCCGGGGCTTTTCGCTTTTGAGGACCAAACCGGTTTTGAGGGTTTGAATCGGCGGCTCCGGCGCGCGATATAGGTTTCAGGGACTTCTCCCACCCCGGAGCTTCCATGAGCCAAACCTCTCCCTCCGCCGCCCGGCCGCAGTCCAATGCCGGTGCGCTTCCCGTCTGGGATCTCAGCGATCTTTATTCCGCGCCCGATGCGCCGGAAATCGGCCGCGACCTGGGCCGGGCGGCCGAAACCGCCAAGGCCTTCGCCGCGCGTTACAAGGGCAAGCTCGAGAACCTGATCGGCGAACCGAAGGGCGGCGCGGCATTGGCCGAGGCGATCGTCACCTTCGAGGCGCTGGAGGATACGCTTGGCCGCGTCATGTCCTATGCGGGGCTGCTCTATGCCACCGACAACACCAATCCGGTGAACGCGAAGTTCTATGGCGACATGCAGGAGCGCGTGACGCAGATATCGACCGATCTTCTGTTTTTCACGCTGGAACTCAACAAGATCGAGGATGCCCTGCTCGGCAAGGCGCTGGAGACGCCGGCGCTGGCGCATTACGAGCCGTGGCTGCGCGACCTGCGGACGATGCGCCCCTACCAACTCTCCGACGAGATCGAGACGCTGCTGCACGAGAAGAGCGTTTCGGGCCGGTCCGCCTGGAACAGGCTTTTCGATGAGACCGTGGCGCGGCTCAGCTTCGAGATCGACGGCGAGACGATGGCATCGGAAGCTGCGCTCAACAGGCTCTCGGACCGCAATCCGGAGAAGCGCAAGGCCGCGGCTGCGGCGCTGGCAAAGACCTTCAGCGCCAATATCGGCACCTTCACGCTCATCACCAATACGCTCATCAAGGACAAGGAGATCGAGGATCGCTGGCGCGGTTTCAAGGACATCGCGGCGTCGCGCCATCTCGCCAACCGTGTCGAGCCGGAAGTCGTGGCGGCGCTCGCCGAGGCGGTGCAGCGTTCCTATGGCGACATCTCGCACCGCTATTACAAGCTGAAGGCGAAATGGCTCGGGCTCGACAAGCTCGAATACTGGGACCGCAATGCGCCGCTGCCGGCGTCCGACGATGCGCATATTCCCTGGGAGCAGGCAAAGGAAACCGTGCTGTCGGCCTATCGCGGCTTCACGCCCGGCATGGCCGACATCGCCGAGCGATTTTTCGACAAAGGCTGGATCGACGCGCCGCTACGTCCCGGCAAGGCGACGGGCGCCTTCGCGCATCCGACGGTGCCGAGCTCGCATCCTTTCGTGCTGGTCAATTATCAGGGCAAGACGCGCGATGTGATGACGCTGGCGCACGAGCTTGGCCACGGCGTGCATCAGGTGCTCGCCGCGCGGCAGGGTGCGCTGATGGCCGACACGCCGCTGACGCTGGCCGAGACCGCCAGCGTCTTCGGCGAAATGCTGACCTTCCGCAAACTGCTTGCCGACACCAAGGACGCCAAGCGGCGCAAGGCGATGATCGCCGGCAAGGTCGAAGACATGATCAACACGGTCGTCCGTCAGACTGCCTTCTATACGTTCGAGCGCAAGCTGCACACGGCGCGGCGCGAGGGCGAGTTGACGGCAGCCGATATCGGCCGGCTCTGGCTTGAGGTGCAGGGCGAAAGCCTCGGGCCCGCCATTCATCTGGGCGAGGGCTATGAGACTTACTGGTGCTACATCTCGCACTTCGTCCACGCGCCCTTTTATGTTTACGCCTATGCCTTCGGCGATTGCCTGGTGAATTCGCTCTATGCGGTTTACGAGCAGGCGCAGGACGGCTTTGCCGAGCGCTATCTCGCCATGCTGTCGGCGGGCGGCACGCTTCGGCACAGGGAACTGCTGGCGCCCTTCGGTCTCGATGCGAGCGATCCCAAATTCTGGGACAAGGGCCTCTCCGTCATTCGCGGGCTGATCGACGAGCTGGAGCAGGGTGAGTGACGGCAAAGAAATCCGACATGCCTGTGAAGGACGGGGAAGCCAACCGCCTCGGCCAGCGCGTGAAGCGCTATGCGCAGGTGGGTGCGGGTGTCGGCGGGCTGGCGGCGCGCGTTGCGGGGCAGCGGTTTCTCGGCCTCACGCCGGACAATGATCGCACCGCGCGCGACCTGAAAGTCGCGCTCGGCGGTCTCAAGGGTCCGATCATGAAGGTCGCGCAGATGCTGGCGACCGTGCCCGACATCGTG
>DASVNC010000283.1:0-1806 GCA_036384055.1 Parvibaculum sp. | reverse complement strand
TATCGCGGCGCGGGCACGGTTGAGTTCATCGCCGATGCGTCGAAGGGGCTTCGCGCCGACGCCTTCTGGTTCATGGAAATGAATACGCGGCTGCAAGTCGAGCATCCGGTGACGGAGGCGATCACCGGCACCGATCTGGTTCAGTGGCAGCTTCGCGTGGCGGCAGGCGAGAAACTGCCGCTGGCGCAGAAGGACATTCCGCTCAACGGCCACGCGGTCGAGGTGCGGCTTTATGCCGAAGATCCGGCGAAGAAGTTTTTTCCCTCGACCGGCAGGCTCATCCGGCTGCGCGCGCCGAAAGACGCGGGCGTACGCGCCAATATGGGCGTCGAGGAGGGCGACGAGGTTTCGATGTTCTACGATCCGATGATCGGCAAGATCATCGCGCATGGCGAAACGCGCGACGCGGCGCTGGCGCGTCTCGGGCATTACCTCAAAGGCATGGAAGTCGCCGGACCGAAGACCAATCTCGCCTTTCTCGCCGCCGTCATGGATCACGAGGCGTTCCGGAAGGCGGATATCGACACGGGCTTCATCGACCGGCATCTCGATGCGCTGGTTCCCTCGGCGAAGCTGACGGCCGATGCGCTCGGCGCGGCGCTGATCGGCCATGTGCTGACGCGGGCGCGGGCTGCGCGCGCGGCGCAGGCGAAAACCAGCGATCCGTGGTCGCCCTGGGCCGCGACCGACGAGTGGGTTATCGGCGGGCACAGGACGGAGACGATGAAGTTCATCGTCAATGGCGAGGCGTTTGCCGTTGCCGCGACGCCGCTCGGGCGGGCTTGTCATTTTATCCATGAGGGCCGGTCGCATATCGCCTCGGGTTCGCTCGGCGAAGGCGGCGAGATGGCGGTGACTGTCGATGGATGCCGCGTCAAAGCGGCCTTCGTGGCGACGGCGCAAGGCTTTGCTGTCATCCGGGAAGGCGTCGTCACCGAATTCATGATGCCCGATCCACTCGATGTCGATGTGGCGTCCGAGGCCGATACCGGCGCGCTGAAAGCGCCGATGCCGGGCAAGATCGTGCAGGTTCTGGCGGCGGCCGGCGCGAAGGTGCGCAAGGGCGCGGCGCTCATCGTCATGGAGGCGATGAAAATGGAACAGACGCTTGCAGCCGCCGCCGATGGCGTCATAGCCTCCGTCAATGTCGCGGCGGGCGATCAGGTCGAAGCCGGCGCGGCGCTTGTTGTGTTCGAGGAGAAGGCGGAGGCGTGACGCTTCATATCATCAAACTCTGCGTCGGCGCGGACGACGTTGACGACCTGCGCACATGGCAGGCGGCGCGGCTGGCCGAAAAGCGCAAGCTGAAGCAACCGCCTGTTCTTGCGCATGTGACGCGCATGACGCCGACGCGGGCGGCGGAGATTCTCGACGGCGGTTCGCTCTATTGGGTGATGAAGGGCTTTATCCGCTGCCGCCAGCGGCTTGTCGACATCGATCCTTTCGTGGACGCAGAAGGCGTCAAACGCTGCCGTCTGGTTCTCGACCCGGAGATCGTGCTCGTCCGGCGGCGCGAGCGCAGGGCCTTTCAGGGCTGGCGTTATTTCGACGCGAAGGACGCGCCCGCCGACGTGAAGGGCATCGACGACGTCGATGACATGCCGGAAGCGATGCGCGCCGAGCTTGAGGCGCTGGGGCTGCTTTGAGCCCTCGTTGTTGTCGCAATCTCCATATGTCATCCCGGCGAAAGCCGGGATCCAGGAGCCGCTCGGTCTGAGCCTGACGCTATGGACCCCGGCTTTCGCCGGGGTGACAGTGGGGGTGGACCGAGGGAAGAGTTCATACCGACATGTTGTCGATCAGCCG
>DASVNC010000282.1:0-13143 GCA_036384055.1 Parvibaculum sp. | reverse complement strand
GATCCGGCGCGCGACCATGCCGTCGATGTCGGCGACGAACCGCTGCTGCTCGCCGCTGTCGCGCCGACATGGGTTTCCGCCGACCGCAGCGAAGGCGCCGCGGCCGCTGCGCGCGCGGGCGCATCGGTCATCATCATGGATGACGGCCTGCAAAACCCTTCAATCGAGAAAGATCTCTCCATTCTCGTCGTCGATGCCGTGACCGGGCTCGGCAATGGGCGGCTCATTCCGGCGGGGCCGTTGCGCGAACGCGCCGCCGATGCGCTGACGCGCACCAACGCCGTCATCAAGGTCGGCCGCGGCCATGCGGGCGACGGGCTGGCGGCGCGGGCGCGCAACCGGGGCATTCCGGTTTTCAGCGCCATATTGCGCGCCGCGCCGGCACCCGAGCTCGACGGGACCGCCGTGCTCGCCTTCGCCGGCATCGGCCGGCCGGAAAAGTTCTACGGCACTCTTCGAGAGCTTCATGCCGATGTCGTCGGCACCGAGAACTTTCCGGACCACCACATGTTCACGGAACGCGACGCGCGCGCGCTGATGATCCGGGCGCGCGATCTCAACGCAATGCTGGTGACGACCGAGAAGGATCATGTGCGTCTTCGGGATGCGCCGCAGGGAAGCCAGCGCGCGCGCCTCAGAGACGAGGCCAGAACCGTTTCGGTGCGGGCGCTGATCGACGAATTCGGCGCTCTCGAGGCGCTGGTCCGCGACGCCATCGCGGCCGGCCGCCGGAAGCTCGGCGGCAAGGCCCCGCGCCGGTAAGGCCTGCGCACCGCGTAGCGGAGTCGCCAGACGAACCGGCGACCTGCTATAAGCGGCCCGCATGTTCAGCCGGGATTTCACATATCGCGCCGAGGCGCTGCTGCTCAAGGTCACGCTGGCGCTTCTTCGCCTTCCCGGCCTCGACACGGCGTCGGCCATTGGCGGCTGGCTCGGCCGCCGGTTCGGGCCGAAGCTCGGCATCACGCGGCGCGCCCGGCGGCGGATTGCGCGCGCCATGCCGGAGCTGGGCGAAGTGGAGATCGAACGCATCGTCACCGCGATGTGGGACAATCTCGGCCGCACGGCGTTCGAATATGGCCATCTCGACAAATTCACGCAGGCCGGGAACCGGCATCGCATTGAAGTCGTCGGCGCTGAAAAATTGCGCGCCCAAGCCCGCGCCGGGCATGGCGGCATGATGCTGTCGGGACATTTCGCCAATTTCGAACTTCTGGCGGTCACCATGCGTCTCGAGGGACTTGAGGGCGGCACGATCTATCGGCCGGCGAACAACCCCTACGTCAACAAGTGGATGGTCGATATGCGCGTCGCCAATACGGGCGCGGTGCAAATTCCGAAAGGCCGACGGGGCGCGCGCGAGTTGCTGCACCTCATCCACGACAACAAATTCGTCGCCATGCTCTACGACCAGAAGATGACCGACGGCATCGAGGTGAAACTTTTCGGCCTGCCCGCCATGACGACGGCGGCGCCCGCCGGTCTCGCGCTTCGAAACGGCACGCCGCTCATTCCGGCCTGCATCGAACGGACGCATGGCGCGAATTTCCGCGTCACGGTTTACGATCCGATTGAAGTCGACCGGACGGCCGAGCCCGCGGCGGAGATCGTCCGTGTCACGCAGGCGCTCAACGATTTTCTGGAAGCGCGCATCCGCGAAAAGCCGGAAAACTGGTTCTGGCTGCATAACCGCTGGGCGGATTAGAACCTAGCCGCCGACTTTCGTTCCCGGCACGGCGCCCCTGGGGCCGACGCCCGCGACCAGCAGCGAGGGATCGACATGGGCCGCGCGCCAGACCATGCCCCAATGTACATGCGGGCCGGTCGCCCTGCCCGTCTGGCCGACAGCGCCGATGGGCTCGCCCTGGCGCACATGCTGGCCGGGCTTCACATCGACGCGCGACATGTGCATCAGAAAACTGATGACGCCCTGGCCGTGATCGATGAAGACGAGACCGCCCTCAAAATACATGTTCGGTTCGGCAAGGCGGACGATGCCGTCGGCCGGCGCGACGATGGTAGCGCCGACGGGCGCTGCGACATCGACGCCGTAATGCGGATTTTTCGGCTCGCCGTTATAGATGCGCTGGCTGCCGAATACGCCGGTAATGATGCCCTTGGCCGGCCAGACGAACCTGCCGGCGAACCATGTTTCGTCGGTGTCGCGCGGGCGGGCGGCGGCTTTTTCCGCCACCTCGCGCCTGATGCGCGGCATCGCATCTTCCGGCGGCGTCACCAGCGCCGGCGCGATGTGCTCGATGCGCTGGATGTCCCAGGCGCGCGGCGCCACGGCGAGCTTCCTCGTTTCGGATTTCCCGTCGGGTGTCTTCACGACCAGCGTCGCGCCCGGCCCGTGATCGCGGTCGAAGCCGATGGCGAAAATGCCGCCGGAGGATACCGGCAATGTCTCGCCGTCGAGCGTCACGGTCGCATGAGGTTCCGTCTTGCCGACGACGAGCGCGCCTTGTTCGACCGTCCCCGTCAGGACGACATCGGCATGCGCGGCAACGGGTGCAAAGCCGGCAAGGCCCGCGAGCAGCAGGACGGCGCTGGCCTTCATCGACCGGCTTTTTCCTGATGGCGCTTCAGCGAGGCTTCGGGGCTCGCATAGGCTTCCTGCCAGTCGACGCTCCAGTAGCGCAGATCGTCGAGATCGATGTGCTGGCCGGTGACGGCGCAGACGACATAGGCGCCGGGGCGGACGACGTGGAATTCTCCGTCGCCATAGACGATTTCGGCCTGGCCGCCGCTATTCTTATCAATTCTGTTCATATGTTCATTCTAGCGCGGGGGGCGGCGGATTCAAAGCAGGCTGCCCTGCTTGCCGCCGCCGGTTTCGGGCGGCTTCCGGCGCGGCGCAGGCTTCGGCTTTTCGGCGCCATTTTCCGCGACGGTGACGCCGAGGCGGTCGCTGCCCGAAAACTCGATTTCCAGCACTTCGCCCGCGCTGCGGCCCGCCGAGCCGCGCACCGGCTTGCCGCCGGCATCGCGGACGACGGCGAAGCCGCGCTCGAGGACGCCCTGATAGGAATAGGACGTCAGCAGCTTGCCCGCGCCGTCGAGACGGCGGCCGAGATCGGCAAGATGGCGGCGTTCGGCAATCGCCGATCTTTTGCCGAGCTGGTCGAGCCGCTTGCGGCCTTCGCCGATCTTGAAACGGATGAGCCGTGTCGAAAGCTGCCCCTCGATGCGCTGAAGACGCGCGCGCTTCACCTCGGCGGCACGAGCCAGCGCGCGGGAAAGTTTCTCGGACGCATTGTCGAAACGCTGACGCGGCAGCGCGATCAGATCCTGCAACCGAGGCAAGGCGCGAATGAGGCCGCGCAGCTCGTTGCGATGCGTTTCCAGCACCCGCGTTTCGGCGCGCAACATGCGGCGCTCAAGGTCGAGCACATTGGCGAGGCAGTCGGCGCGCACCGGCACCGCCATTTCGGCGGCAGCCGTCGGCGTCGGCGCGCGGCGGTCGGCGACGTAATCGATCAGCGTCGTATCGGTTTCATGGCCGACGGCGGCGATCAACGGAATGTCGCTGGCGGCAACGGCGCGGGCGACGATCTCCTCGTTGAAGGCCCAGAGGTCTTCGATGGAGCCGCCGCCGCGGGCGACGATGATGAGGTCGGGGCGCGGAATTTTGCCGCCGGGCTTCATCGCGTTGAAGCCCGCGATGGCGGCGGCCACTTCGCCCGCCGCCGTTTCGCCCTGCACACGCACCGGCCAGACCAGAACGTGGCGCGGAAAGCGGTCGGCGAGCCGGTGCAGGATGTCGCGGATGACGGCGCCCGTCGGGCTCGTCACCACGCCGATGACTTCGGGCAGAAACGGGATCGGCTTTTTCCGCTCCGCCGCGAACAGACCTTCGGCGGCGAGCTTCTTCTTGCGCTCTTCCAGCAGCGCCATCAGTGCGCCGATGCCGGCGGGCTCCAGCTGCTCGATGACGATCTGGTATTTCGAACTGCCCGGATAAGTCGTCAGCTTGCCGGTGGCGATGACCTCAAGACCTTCGGCGGGCTTGAAGCGCAGCTTGCCGTAGACGCCCTTCCAGATCACCGCTTCCAGCCGCGCGCCTTCGTCCTTCAGCGCGAAATAGCTGTGGCCGGAAGAATGGACGCCCCGGAAGCCGGTGATTTCGCCGCGCACGCGGACATGGCCGAAATTCTCCTCGACCGTGCGCTTCAGCGCGAATGAAATCTCGCTGACCGAAAACTCGTAAGCATTGCCGGACGCGTCCGTCTCCCCTTGAGGGACGGCCGTCCGGCTCTTGCCTGTGACGCGCTCCGGCATCGCACTTTGTCCATATTTCGGGGCCCGGGCGGCGGGCTTGCCTGAATCGGCTCGCATGTTACAAGGAAACGCCGCAAAGCCGAATGCGGCTTACCGCATCCCGCAAAGGATTTTGGGCGGAATGAAAGTCCTCGTCATCGGATCCGGCGGCCGCGAGCACGCACTTTGCTGGGCGATTGCCGCAAGCCCGCTTGTCGACAAGCTGTATTGTGCGCCCGGCAATGGCGGCATTGCCGCTGTCGCCGAGTGCGTGGCCATTAAAGTCCTCGATTTCGACGGGATCATTAAATTCTGCCGCGACAAGGCGGTGGATTTCGTCGTCATCGGGCCGGACGATCCGATCGCGCTCGGCCTCGCCGACCGGCTCTCGGCTGCGGGCATCAAATCCTTCGGGCCGAGCGCGGCGGCCGCCAAGCTCGAATCCTCGAAGGGCTTCACCAAAGACCTCTGCGCCGAATTCAACATCCCGACCGCCGCCTATGGCCGCTTTTCCGAGGCGGCGAAGGCAAAAGCCTTCGCGCGGGAAAAAGGCGCCCCCATCGTCGTCAAGGCCGACGGGCTCGCCGCCGGCAAGGGCGTCATCATCGCCGAGACCGCGGCGGAGGCGGACGCCGCCATCGACGAAATCTTCAGCGGCCGTTTCGGCGAGGCGGGCGCCGAAGTCGTGGTGGAGGAATTTCTCCACGGCGAGGAAGCAAGCTTCTTCGTGCTGTGCGACGGCGCGCATACGCTCCCGCTCGCAACCGCGCAGGACCACAAGCGCGTCTTCGACGGCGACCAGGGGCCGAACACCGGCGGCATGGGGGCCTATTCGCCCGCGCCGGTGATGACGCCCGCGCTCTGCGAGCGCGTCATGCGCGAGATCGTCGAACCGACGGTCAGGGCGATTGCCTCGCGCGGCACGCCGTTCAAGGGCGTTCTCTATGCGGGCCTGATGATCACCGGCGATGGTCCCAAACTCATCGAATACAATGCGCGCTTCGGCGATCCCGAAACGCAGGTGCTGATGGCGCGCCTGAAGTCCGACATCCTGCCGGCGCTGATCGCCTGCCATGACGGCACGCTCGACAAGGTGTCGCTGCAATGGAAGGACGATGCGGCGCTCACCGTCGTCATGGCGTCGAAAGGCTATCCGGGCGACTACAGGAAGGACACGCCGATCGGCGGCCTCGACGCCGCGGGCGCTCTCGCCGGCGTGCAGGTCTTCCATGCCGGCACGCGGGCGGACCGCGGACAGATACTTGCAACCGGCGGGCGCGTTCTCAACGTCACCGCAACCGGCAAGACGGTGGCCGAGGCCCAGGCCAGAGCCTATCGCGCCGTTCAGCTCATCGACTGGCCGGAGGGCTTCTGCCGCCGCGACATCGGCTGGCGGGCCATCGAGCGGGAGCGCATGAAGGCTTGAAACAATTTCCGTATACGAATAAAACCCAAGTGGGGGAGATTTTATCATGAACGACGCGACAACCGGATCGAGCCGGCAAGATCAATTTGCGGGCACCAAGGACGTGGCGGATACTCACCGTTTCGACGAGAAGCGGCTGGCCGATTACATGGAAGCCCATGTCGAGGGCTTCAAAGGCCCTCTGACCGTCAAGCAGTTCAAGGGCGGCCAGTCGAATCCGACCTATCAGCTCATCACGCCGACGCATAAATATGTGATGCGCCGCAAGCCGCCGGGAAAGCTGCTGCCGTCGGCCCACGCTGTCGACCGCGAATACAAGGTCATCACCGCGCTGCACAATGCGGGATTTGCGAGCCCGCGCACCTATTGCCTGTGCGAAGACGACAGTGTCATCGGCACCATGTTCTACATCATGGACATGGTTGAGGGCCGCATTCTCTGGGAGCCGCTGTTGCCCGGCCAGGAGCCCGCGACGCGCTGGAAGATCTACGAGTCGCTCAACACAACCCTCGCCCATCTTCACACCATCGACTACCAGAAGGCGGGCCTTGGCGATTTCGGCAAGCCCGGCAATTATTTCGCGCGGCAGGTTTCACGCTGGACGAAACAATATGTGGCGTCCGAAACCGAAACCATCGTCGAGGTGAACAAGCTGATGGAGTGGCTGCCGGAAAACATCCCGGCGGACGATGCGGTCAGCGTCGTTCATGGCGACTACCGGCTCGACAACACGGTGCTGCATTTGACTGAACCGAAAGTGGTCGCCGTTCTCGACTGGGAGCTTTCGACGCTCGGCCACCCGCTCGCCGACTTCACCTATAGCTGCATGCAATGGATCATGCCGGATGACGGCACGGGCGCAGGTAGCGGCTCGATCCAGGGGGCCGACCTGAAGAGCCTCGGCATTCCGACTCTGGACGACTACATCAAAATATATTGCGAACGCACGAACCGCTCGGGCATCGACAATCTCGACTTCTATTTCGCCTACAACCTGTTCCGCCTCGTCGGCATCATGCAGGGCATTGTCGGGCGCATACGCGACGGCACGGCGTCGAGCGCGCATGCAAAAAACGTGGAGCGAACCATCCGTCCTCTCGCCCAGGAAGGCTGGCGCTACGCTCAAAGGGCGGGCGCCAAATAAAAATTCAATAAAAAAAGAAATGGACCTGTACAAATGAGTTGGTTGCGTCACGGCTTTGAAATCAATACGGACAAGACGAAGCTCGACCGGGAGTCGATCCTGCGCATGCTCAGGGCGACTTACTGGGCGAGCGACGTGCCGCCGGAAGATCTCTGGACGAGCATCGTCAATTCCCGCGCCTATGGCATGTATTCGCCGGACGGCGAGCAGGCGGGTTTTGCCCGTATGGTGACCGACCTCACGCGCTTTGGCTGGTTCAGCGACGTTTACGTGCTTCCCGTTCACCGGGGGCACGGTCTCGGCAAGTGGCTGATCGACACGGTCGTCAACGACCCTGCGCTTGCCAAGGTGCGGCGCATTATCCTCAGCACCAACGACGGCCATGATCTCTACAGGGAGCATGGCTTCAAGACGGTCGAAGGCGAGGAAGCACAGAAGATGATGATGCTGATGCGCTGAGGGCCTTCCTCAATTCAGGAACATCGACTTGCCCTTCACATGGGCGATGCGCGAACGGTAGGTCTCGGCGTCGTAAAGCGCGGCCACATCGACGCGCTTCTTGCCGGAGATCGATGTATCGGCGGGGACAGTGATGTAGTTGCCGTCACGCACCGCCGTCATGACGCCGGTTGTGCCCTCGGCGATCATCTGCACGGCCAGCGTGCCGAAGCATTTCGCCACCATCTGGTCGAGCGCGTCCGGCGCGCCGGCGCGCATCAGATAGCCGAGGCTCTGGCTGATCGTGTCGATGCCGGTGATGCGCTTGATTTCCTCGCCGACCATCTGGCCGATGCCGCCGAAGCGGCGGCGGCCGTGATCGTCCGCGCCGCCGTGAACGACGGTCGAGCCGCCCTGCATCTTCGCGCCTTCGGAAATGACCGCCATTGCATAGTTCGCGGGATTGCGGGCGCGGTCGCCAGCCAGCATCGCCGCCACCTTCTCGACATCGAAGGGCACTTCGGCGATCAGCGCCCGATCAACATCGGCGAGATAGCTCGAGATCAGCGCCGTCTCGCCGGAGGCGCGGCCGAAAAGCTCGACGACGGCGATGCGCTCGTGGCTGCCGGTCGAGGTTCTGAGCGCATTGATGGCATCGACCGAGCGCGTCACCGCGGTCGAGAAGCCGATGCAGTAATCGGTGCCGAAGACGTCGTTGTCCATCGTCTTGGGGATCGAAATCAGCTTCATCCCCTGGCGGTGCAGATGGGCGCTATAGGTCAGCGTGCCGTCGCCGCCGATCGTCACCATCACGTCGATACCCAGATGCTCCATCACACGCAGCACATGCGGCGTGCAATCGACCATGCCGTCGGCGCCGGGCTTGAACCTGCCCTTCAGAAAGTCCGGAAGTTTATCCTCGCGCATGGCCTTGGGGTTGGTGCGCGAGGTGTGGAGAACCGTGCCGCCCGAACGGTCGATGGTGCGCACGGCTTCCGGATCGAGGCGCATCAGATGGCGCTCGCTGCCGTCCGGATCGTCCGGGTTGAAATGCAGCGGCCCCTGCCAGCCGCGGCGAAAGCCGATAACCTCCCATCCGCGCTCGGCGGCGCGCCAGGTCACCGCCTTGATGCATGGGTTCAAGCCCGGCACGTCGCCGCCGCCCGTCAGAATTCCGATCCGCATATCGGCGCTCCTTTCGGTTGTCTCGCCCCCATCGCCCCTCAGGCGCTTTTGCCGCGCGCCTCGATCGGCCAGATGTCGACGAGGGTGTCGCCGCGCACCACATGATAGCAGTCATAGAGATTGACCGTCGGGTCGCAATGCGGCGTCACCGCGGTGAGCGGACTGCCGAGCGGCAGCGATGTGCCAGCGGGGAGCGCGATGCCGCCCTGCTCGTCGCCGAAGAAAAAATACTTGGCGCCATCGGGCGCGCCCGACGCCAGCATCGGCGGCTCGGCGTCGGTGGAAAAAGCCTTGAAGCCCGCATCCGTCGTCGCAAGGCCCGGCGTGTTGTTCGAGACGACACTCATCTGCACAAAGAGCGATGTGACGAAAGGCATGGCCGCGCCATTGCCGCCGTGGACGTCGTTATATTGCTTGTCCATGAAGATGTAGGAGCCGCCCTGCAGCTCGGTCAGCACCTTCGCCTCGGGGTCGATGTCGAAGCTGCCGGTGCCGCCGCCCGAAACGATGTCGGTGGGCAGGCCGTTGGCGCGGAAGGCGTCGCGCGTGTCGCCGAGGAGCTTCATCGCGGCCAGCGATTTCTCGCGGCGGTCGGCGAAGGCTTCGATGTGCATCACGTGGCCTGCATAGCACTGGATGCCGCGCAGCGTCAGACCTTCCGACTTGTGCGCGAATTCGCCCAGCGCCAGCACCGCCTCGCCCGGCTGCGCGCCGGTGCGGTGGAGACCCGGATCGAGGTCGATCAGAACCTTTTGCGGCTTGCCCGCCGCCTTCGCCGCCGCTTCGAGCGCGCGGGCATTCTCCGGATTGTCGACAGCGACCATCAGGTCGGAGATTTTCGCATTGAGCGCCGTCAGCCGGGCGATGCCCTGGGCGGTGACGACGGGCGAGGTGATGACGATGCTTTCGACGCCGCCCGCGCCCCCCGATGCTTCGGAGAGGGCTTCGGCCTCGCCGAGCTTGGCGCAGCACTGGCCGATGGCACCCGCCGCGATCTGGGCCTTGGCGATCGTCAGCGACTTGTGGGTCTTGGCATGCGGGCGGAGCGACAGGCCGGCGCGGCGGCAGTGCTCGGCCATCGTCGCGACATTGCGCTCGAAGGCATCGAGGTCGAGAACCAGCGCCGGCGTCGCCAATGCGGCGCGCGAGCCGGGTTTGCCGATGAGCTTTTCATTCACGAACCGGCCCGTCATCGGCTTCATCTCCCGCCTTACCACAACAAACGAGGCGCCATCCTAGCCTCGCGAAGTGAAACCGCAACCGGATGCCGCAGCGGGCCAAGCATGACTTTGGCGGGTCTGTGGTGTATGCGAATGGGAGCTTTCGGAAGGATAGCCGCATCGTCATGGCCGCCCGCAGCGCCGCGCAGAAACTCAAGACGGCCTCCGCCGCGAAACCCGCCGGTGGGGACAAACGCGTCGCGATCATCGACGCGGCGCTCGCTCTTTTTCGCGCCAACGGCTACCGGCGGACCGCGATGGAAGACATCGCGCAGGCCGCCAATGTCGCCAAGGGCACGCTCTATCTCTACTTCAAGAGCAAGGACGAACTCTTCGAGGCGCTGGCCCGCCTGCTTGCGAGCCGCATCCAGGCGGACCTCGAAGCCGCCGCGGCGCGCGACCTGCCCTTGCAGGGCAAGGTGCTCGCCGTGCTCGACGCCAAACTCGGCTTTTTCTTCCGTTCGGTCCTTTCCAGCCCCCATGCGGCGGAGCTGCTGGAACCGCGGGCGAACCTGCCCGGGGACATCTTCGAGCCGGTCAACCAGGCCTTCAGGGGCATGCTCGCCAAGGCCCTGAGGGAGGGCGTGAAGAGGGGCGAGATCGACCCCAGGGCAGCCGGGCTCTCGCTCGACATGGCGCTGGAAACCCTGCTGGCGGCCGCCTACGGGGCCGAGCATGGGGGCGGCAGCGAAACCGACTTCCACGACCGGCTGGCCCGCATCGTGGCCCTGACGCTGCGCGGCCTGAGACCCTGAAACCGCTGAAAACCGAGTTCCCCTACTGAAATGAGGGCTGTCCGCCTTGACAGTCAGCACGCCCGCGCCTATCTCTGCGGCGGGCTGTTAGCACTCCCCGGTTATGAGTGCTAACCCTCTTACCATCCATAAGTTTCCCGCGAACAGCGGTTTTGAAACAGGAGACCTCAAGATGAAATTTCGTCCTTTGCATGACCGCGTGGTCGTGAAGCGCGTCGACGAAGAGACCAAGACGGCCGGCGACATCATTATTCCCGAGACCGCCCAGGAGAAGCCCTCGCAGGGTGAAATTCTCGCTGTCGGCCCCGGCGCCCGCAACGAAGACGGCAAGATCGTTCCGCTCGACGTCAAGGTCGGCGACCGGGTGATCTTCGGCAAGTGGTCGGGCACGGAAGTGAAGATCGACGGCCAGGACCTGCTGATCATGAAAGAGTCCGACGTCATGGGCATCGTCGAAGGCGTCAAGAAGAAGGCTGCTGCCGAGTAAGGCTCGGAAACCTCAAACGGGTTTCGCGGGCCTTTTGCTTTTCGGAGCATTGGCGCCCGCGCCGGTCTCACAGACATTCATAAGGAACAAGACACATGGCTAAGGAAGTCAAATTCGGTCGGAGCGCGCGCGAGAAGATGCTGCGCGGCGTCGACATTCTCGCCGACGCGGTCAAGGTGACGCTCGGTCCGAAGGGCCGCAACGTCGTCATCGAAAAATCGTTCGGCGCCCCGCGCACGACGAAAGACGGCGTGACGGTCGCCAAGGAAATTGAACTCGAAGACAAGTTCGAGAACATGGGCGCGCAGATGGTGCGCGAAGTCGCCTCCAAGACCAACGACACGGCCGGCGACGGCACGACGACGGCAACGGTGCTGACGCAGGCGATCGTTCGCGAAGGCGCGAAGGCGGTTGCCGCCGGTCTGAATCCGATGGACCTGAAGCGCGGCGTCGAGCTTGCCGTCCGCGCGGCCATCGAAGACCTCAACAAGCGCTCGAAGAAGGTGAAGTCGAACGAAGAGATCGCCCAGGTCGGCACGATCTCGGCGAACGGCGAAAGCTCCATCGGCGCGATGATCGCCGAAGCGATGTCGAAGGTCGGCAACGAGGGCGTCATCACGGTTGAAGAAGCCAAGTCGCTCGACAGCGAACTCGACGTTGTCGAGGGCATGCAGTTCGACCGCGGCTACCTCTCGCCCTACTTCATCACCAATGCCGACAAGATGGTCGCCGAGCTCGACGAGCCGCTGATCCTCCTGCACGAGAAGAAGCTGACGAACCTGCAGCCGATGCTGCCGGTGCTGGAAGCCGTCGTGCAGACGGGCCGTCCGCTTCTCATCATCGCGGAAGACATCGAAGGCGAGGCTCTTGCCACCCTCGTCGTCAACAAGCTGCGCGGCGGCCTGAAGGTTGCCGCCGTGAAGGCGCCGGGCTTCGGCGATCGCCGCAAGGCCATGCTCGAGGACATCGCGATCCTCACGGGCGGCCAGGTGATCTCGGAAGAACTGGGCATCAAACTTGAGAACGTGACGACCGACATGCTCGGCAAGGCCAAGCGCGTCCGCATCACGAAGGACGACACGACCGTTATCGACGGTGTGGGCAAGAAGAAAGACATCGAAGCCCGCGTCGGCCAGATCAAGCGGCAGATCGAAGAGACGACGTCGGACTACGACAAGGAGAAGCTGCAGGAACGTCTGGCGAAGCTCGCCGGCGGCGTTGCGGTGATCAAGGTCGGCGGTTCGACCGAAGTCGAAGTGAAAGAGCGCAAGGACCGCGTCGACGACGCGCTCAACGCGACCCGCGCGGCTGTCGAAGAGGGCATCGTCCCCGGCGGCGGCACGGCTCTCCTGATGGCCACCAAGGCGGTTGCGAAGCTGTCGAGCGACAACGCCGACATCCAGGCCGGCATCAACATCATCCGCAAGGCTCTCGAAGCTCCGATCCGTCAGATCGTCGAGAACGCCGGTGTTGAAGGCTCGATCGTCGTCCAGAAGGTGCTCGAAGCCAAGCAGGCGAACTGGGGCTTCGATGCGCAGAAGGAAGAGTATTGCGACCTCGTCGCGGCCGGCATCATCGACCCGACCAAGGTCGTGCGCACCGCGCTTCAGGATGCGGCGTCCGTCGCCGGCCTCCTGATCACGACGGAAGCCATGATCGCCGAAGCGCCGAAGAAGGACGCGGGCGGAATGCCCGGCGGAATGCCCGGCGGCGGCATGGGTGGAATGGGCGGCATGGGTGGAATGGACTTCTAAGAAGTCCATATGCACTGACGCTACGGAATGCGAGGGGCCGGTGGAAACACCGGCCCTTTTGCTTTGGGCGCGTTGTCACCCCGGCCTCGTGCCGGGGTCCAGGAGCCGCGGGCGCTGAACACGACGCCCCTGGTCCCGGCACGAGGCCGGGATGACATTTGAGGGGTGTGGCGCGGTCGCTGGAAACGGTAGAGTCGTCCCAACAAGAAATTTGTACGAGGGACGCCGACATGGACTTCTCCTTCTCGAAGGCCGATGAAGATTTTCGTCTGAAGGTGCGCGAGTTCTTCGAGACGGAATATCCGCGCGAGATCGTCGAGAAGATGGCGCGGGGGCATTCGCCGTCCAAAGCCGACTATCAGACATCCGAGCGGGCGATGGCGGCGAAGGGCTGGCTTGCGGTCGGCTGGCCGAAGGCCGATGGCGGCACCGGCTGGAGCGCCAACCTGAAATACATTTTCGACGAGGAACTGG
>DASVNC010000281.1:0-1665 GCA_036384055.1 Parvibaculum sp. | reverse complement strand
GTAGCTCGAGACGCGCTTTTTCAGGCTGCGGGCCTTGCCGACGTAAAGCAGGTCGCCCGAGGCGTCATACATGCGGTAGACGCCGGGACTGTCGGGGAGGATCTTGACCTTCTCGGCGATGAAATCGGTGCCGGTGGGCGCATCCTCAGGCGCGGACACACTTTTCCGTGCCGGCCGGGAGGGCTTTTTTGCCGCTTCGCCGCTCTCCCCGGGCGGGGTGATGGGGTTGTCGTCCTGCTCGTTCATCGCCTTGCGCGGCCGTTCACACCATTGCTGCGTCCGGCCGCTCCCTTTTGTCCCGCAAAGAGGCGCGTCCGGCGCGGCCACCCTGTGGATAAGTTTGTTGAAAGTCTCGGGGCCGATGGTGCCAAGGTATTGCCACAATTAAGTTTTTATGACGAGGGACTGAAAACGGGGAGAAACTAAGTCCTTGAAAATACATACATTTTCAGTACGCATTCCCATCCCTGAACATAATGAATCCGTCATTAACCACAGAAACAGAGCGTTTTTTAGCGGGAGGGGTGCTGTGCACAAATCCTCCGTACCCGGCGCTTGGGTGCTTCAAGATATTGATTCCATTGTCGCTTTCGCGAGGGCATTCCATAAGCCCGGCAAACGGTTTCGGCGCCGGAATTTTCCTCAGGGAAGGGGCTTTGCCCGTTCGATCTCGACGCCCACGCTTTCGGCATTCGGAATGGCCGCCAGTTTCTCGATGCGGATGCGGGCGACGGTCACGCGCTCATCTTCAAGGCATTGGGCGGCGATGTGTTCGGCCAGCGTCTCGACCAGATTCAGGTGCCCGCTATCGACCAGCGCCTTGATGTTGTCGACGACGGTCTTGTAGTTCACGACCCGGGCCAGATCGTCGCCATGCGCCGCCTCGCTGACGGTCAGATCGACATTGACCCGGATCGGCTGCGTGCGGCCCTGCTCATGCGCGTAGACGCCGATATGGGCGTCGAGCAGCAGGTCGCGCACGAAGACGTGGCGGATGGCGTGGGCCGCGTCGGCGATCTTCAGAGGTCTCACATTATCCGGATGGGCCATCGGTACTCTCCAGAGACGTCATATGGGGCGGGGCATCGCCTATGTCACCGGGGTCTGCCGGTGACGTCCGGCGTTTCCCAGGCGAGGTGCTGGCCGCCGTCGAGCGCGATCATCTGTCCGGTCATTGCGGGCGATGCGAGGATAAACCTTACGGCGGCGCAAATCTCCTGTGGAGACGTGCCGCGGCGCAAAATCGTCGACTGCACCTCATGTTCGAAATCGGCCTGCGATTGCAGCGTATTGGCGAGCGTCGGGCCGGGGCCGATGCCGTTGACGCGGATCGAGGGCGCGAGCGCCTGCGCCAGCACGCGCGTCATGTCCCAGAGCGCCATCTTGCTCAGTGTGTAGGACAGGAACGTCGGATTGGGCCGCCAGACGCGCTGGTCGATGATGTTGACGATGTTGCCGTCCATATCCCTCGGCAGTTGCGCGGCCAGCGCCTGGGCGAGGAAGGCGGGCGCGCGGAGGTTGACCTCCATGTGATCGTTCCAGCTTTCCGGCGTCATGCCGGCAATGTCGTCTTCGGCGAAGACCGAGGCGTTGTTGACGAGGAGCGAGACGGGGCCGAGCGCCGCCGCCGCATCGGGCACGAGCCGTGCGACCGCCGCCATGTCG
>DASVNC010000280.1:0-5055 GCA_036384055.1 Parvibaculum sp. | reverse complement strand
GAAGCTGACGCCCAGCCAGGCGATGTATCATTTTCTTTCGGGTTTCACGGCGAAAGTGGCGGGCACGGAGAAAGGGCTCGGCAAAGAACCCCAGCCCACCTTTTCCACCTGCTTTGGCGCCCCGTTCATGCCCCGGCATCCTTCCGAGTATGGCAATCTTCTGCGCGACCTGATCGCGCGCCACCGGGCGGATTGCTGGCTGGTCAACACCGGCTGGACGGGCGGCGCCTACGGCACCGGCTCGCGCATGCCGATCAAGGCGACGCGGGCGCTGCTCGCCGCCGCTCTCGACGGTTCGCTGGCGGGCGTCGAGTTCCACACCGATCCGAACTTCGGCTTCCAGGTCCCGGTCGGCGTGCCGGGCGTCGATACGAAGATTCTGAACCCGCGCGACACCTGGGCCGACAAGGCCGCCTATGACGCACAGGCGCAGAAGGTCGTGAAGATGTTCATCGCCAACTTCGCCAAGTTCGAAGACAAAGTCGATCCGGACGTGCGCGCCGCCGCGCCGGCCTCGAAGGCCGCCGCCGAGTAAGCGGCCACACCTCATCGAAGATTGAAGGCCGGTCTCAGGACCGGCCTTTTTTCTTGTCCGCTGTCCTTTCGGGGAAACTTGCGGCCACGGCGGCGTTTTCGCCTCGCTCCTTCGGCCGGGCGAGAAAGTCGTCCATCGTCTTGCCGGGTTCGTCGCGGAAGGTCTCGTCGGTTACTTTCAGCGTGGCGATGCGCTCGATGCGGAAGGTGCGGAAGTCGCGGCGCAGCTCGCACCAGCTGGCCAGCATCCAGAAAGGGCCAAAGAAAGCGAGACCGAGCGGCCGCACCGTGCGCGTGGTCAGCTCGCCGCCCAGCGCCACATAGTCGAAACGCAGGCGACGATGGTCGCGAATGGCGCGGCGGATCGGCGTCAGGTGGACGTTGTACTCGGCCTTGTCATGGGTCCGGCTTTTGGCAACCGAAATGCGCGAGGCTTCCGCCACTTCATTGAGACGGGCAGGCAGCACCGCGCGAATTTTTGCGAGGGCGGCGTCGGCGGCTTGCGTAAAGCTCGCATCGCCCCAGGCGCGGACCATGCGGGCGCCGAAAACCAGCGCCTCGATTTCGTCTTCGCTGAACATCAAGGGCGGCAGCTCATAGCCTGAGCGCAGCATATAGCCGAGGCCTGCCTCGCCCTCGATCGGTACGCGGCTTGCCTGCAGATCGGCGATGTCGCGGTAGATGGTGCGCATCGACACTTCCAGTTCGCCGGCAAGCTCAGCCGCCGTGACCACGCGCTTGTGGCGGCGCAGGAACTCGATGATGTCGAAAAGGCGGTCGGCGCGGCGCATGGCTTCTCCCGGTTGCCAGCCGACACTGCCTGAAGGCTGCTGACGGCATGTTGTCAGTAGCGTGTCAGCATAATGGAAAAATCAACCGAGGGAGAGCCGCCATGATCCGCTTGTTCATCTTTCCGCCGCTGCTTCAAGGCACGCCAAATCCGGGCCCCTTCTGCATCAAACTCGAAACGGCGCTCCGGCTGGCCGGCGTCGAATATGAGACCGTCCATGTGCATAAGCCGTCGGAGGGACCGAAGGGCAAGATTCCCTTCGTCGAAATCGGCGGCGAGCGCATCGGCGATTCAACGCTGATCCTCGAACGACTGAAGGACGAGCGCGGCATCGATCTCGATGCCGGCCTCAGCCCGCGCGAGCGCGCGCAGAGCCACGCGCTGCAGCGGATGCTGGAAGAGCGGCTCTATACCGTGATGCTCTACAGCCGCTGGATCGAGCCCGACAACTGGGCAAAGCTCCGCAAGCTTTTCTTCGGCAAGCTGCCGCTGCCGCTCCGTCTGCTCCTGCCGGGCTCCGTGCAGAAGAAAAGGTGGAAGAACATCGTGGCGCAGGGAACCGGGCAGCATAGCCGCGACGAGATTTACGCGCTGGGCGCGGCCGATCTCAATGCGGTGAGCGCGGTCCTCGGCGACAAGGCGTTTCTCTTCGGCGACCGGCCGACGCTTGCCGACGCCACCGCCTTCGCCTTTCTCGCCAGCATCATCGGGCCGGATTTCGAAAGCCCGCTGAAAGAGAGCGCGCTCCGCCACACCAATCTCGTTTCCTATACGGAACGCATGGGCGAAATTTTCGCCCGGGCCGGGCGGCCGCAATCGCTGAAGGCCGTGGCTGCCTGAGCGCCCCCTGACACGATAGCCCGGACCTCATGGTCCGGGCTTTGATTTTTCAGTGTTTCTTTTTGCCGGGATTGGCCGGCTTGCCCGCATGGGTCGGCGTCCATGCCGGCGGATCGCTGGCGGGAAAGGATTCGTCTCCGGCTTCGTCGATTTCCTTTTGCAGCTTGGCCGCCTTTTTGGCCGATGTGTTTTTGGGATCGGGCTTTTTCATGGAAAGCTCCTGTCTGTAAAAACGCTGCCTCAGAACAAAAGATCGACGATGCGCTCCACGACGGCGCCGCCGAGCCAGAACCCGAGCAGCGAAGCGTTAACGAGCCTCGTTTCCCAGCCGAAGCGGCGGCCCGCTTCGGCTTTCACCATGATGTCAGTGCGCCTCGTCCCAATTGGCGGCGGCGCGGGCATCGACGTCGAGCGGCACCGAAAGTTTTAGCGCGGGCTCAGGCGCCGACGACATGACTTCAGCGACCAGCTTGCAGGTTTTCTCCGCTTCCTTCTCCGGCACCTCGAAAATCAACTCGTCATGAACCTGCAACAGCATGCGCGCCGAAAGATTCGCCTTCTTCAGCGCCTCCGGCATGCGGACCATAGCGCGGCGGATGATGTCAGCCGCCGAGCCCTGGATCGGCGCATTGATGGCGGCGCGCTCCATGAAGCTGCGTTCGGCCGGGTTCTTCGAATTGATCGCCGGCACATGGACGCGGCGGCCGAAGATCGTCTCGATGTAGCCCAGCCTGTGCGCCTGTTCTTTCGTTGCGTCCATATAGGCGCGAATGCCGGGGAAGCGCTTGAAATAGCGGTCGATATATTCGCCCGCCTCCTGGCGCGGTATGCCGAGCTGGTTGGCGAGGCCGAAGGCGGAGATGCCATAGATGATGCCGAAGTTGATGGCCTTGGCGCGGCGGCGGACGGCGGGATCCATGCCCTTCACCGGCACGCCGAACATTTCAGACGCCGTCATCGCGTGAATGTCGAGCCCTTCGGCAAAAGCTTTTTTCAACGCATCGATGCCGGCGATATGCGCAAGCAGCCTGAGTTCGATCTGACTGTAGTCGGCGGAGATCAGCTTGTTGCCCTTGTCGGCGACGAAAGCCGTGCGGATCTTGCGGCCATCTTCGGTGCGGACCGGAATGTTCTGGAGGTTCGGATCGCTTGACGACAGACGGCCTGTCGTCGTCGCGGCCAGCGAATAGCTGGTATGGACGCGGCCGGTCTCGGGATTGATGAAGCCCGGCAGGAGGTCGGTGTAAGTGCTTTTCAGCTTGGCGAGGCCGCGCCAGTCGAGCACGCGCTGCGGCAGTTCGTTGCCTTGCGCGGCGAGCGCCTCCAACGCGTCGGAATCGGTCGACCAGGCGCCGGTCTTGGTTTTGCGGCCGCCCTCGTGACCCATCTTGTCGAAGAGGATTTCACCGAGCTGCTTAGGCGAGCCGATGTTGAAACGATGTCCGGCGAGGCGATAGATATCGTCTTCGTATTCCGCCATCTTCTGCGCGAAGTCGGCGGAAAGACGGGCCAGCACACTCCGGTCGACCTTGATGCCGGCGCGTTCCATCTCGACAAGCACCGGCACCAGCGGGCGTTCCAGCGTTTCGTAGACACCGACGCGACGTTCCCCGGCGAGGCGCGGTTTCAGCACATGCCAGAGGCGAAGCGTGACGTCGGCGTCTTCCGCCGCATAGGCGACCGCCTTGTCGATCGGCACCTGATCGAATGTGACCTGCGCCTTGCCTGTGCCCGCAACTTCCGAAAATGCAATCGGCTTGTGGCCGAGGTGAAGTTCGGAAAGCTCATCCATGCCGTGGCCATGAAGCCCGGCATCGAGCGCATAGGACATCAGCATCGTGTCGTCGATAGAGACGAGCCTCAGCCCGTGCTGCGCGAAGACGGTCATATCGTATTTGAGATTCTGGCCGACCTTGAGCACACTCTCGTCGGCAAAGAGCGGCTTCAACGCCGCAATCGCCTGCTGCAGCGGGATTTGCTGCTGGCCGCCGGCGTTGGCGAGATCGAGGCCGCCGCCCGACCCATGCTGCAGCGGCACGTAGCAGGCCTCGCCCGGCACGATGCTCATCGAGAAGCCGACGAGGCGTGCCTGCATCGGATCGAGCGAATCCGTTTCGGTGTCGATGGCGACGACGCCGGCCTCGCGGGCGCGGGCGATCCAGGCGTGGAGTTCGGCGAGTGTCGTCACGGCGACGTGCTTTGCTGCGGCGAATGGCGGGTTCATGCCGGCATGTGCCGCGCCCGGCACACCGCCCCGCTGCGACGGCGCTGCCGTTGGCGCTGTTGTTTTCGCAGCCGCATCCGCTTTCTGCGCAGGATGCTCGCCCGCAGGCGCGACACTGTCGAGGTCGATCTTGAAGCGCTCGGCGACGCGGCGCGTCAGCGTCGAAAATTCCATGTCCTTCAGAAAGGCGATCAGGCGTTCCGGATTCGGATCGTGAATGCCGAAGGTCTCGACGCCCGCCTCAATGGGGACGTTGTCGTCGAGGGTGACGAGCCTCTTGGAGATACGAGCCTGATCGGCGAAGGCGATCAGGTTTTCGCGGCGCTTCGGCTGCTTGATCTCCGACGCCTTCGCCAGCAGCGTCTCAAGATCGCCATACTGGTTGATCAGTTCCGCCGCCGTCTTGATGCCGATGCCGGGGACGCCCGGCACGTTATCGACGCTGTCGCCTGCGAGCGCCTGCACCTCGATCACCTTGTCCGGCGGGACGCCGAATTTCTCGATCACTTCGGGCGCGGTGATCGTCTTCATCTTCATCGTGTCGAGCATGTCGACATCGTCGGTGACGAGCTGCATCAGATCCTTGTCGGACGAAACGATGGTGACGCGGGCGCCTTTCTCGCGGGCGAGCCTCGCATAGGTGGCGATGAGGTCGTCGGCCTCATAA
>DASVNC010000279.1:0-1619 GCA_036384055.1 Parvibaculum sp. | reverse complement strand
GCTGGTCGCCCATGATCTGATCTCGCGCTTCCTGATCGTTTTGCGGCTGGTCTCTCCAAAATCCACCGAGCCGCCCGAAGCCACCCGGCCGCTGGTGGCGCGGGCTTGCGGCGTCGAGGATTGGGACGCGCTGCTTGAAAGCTATGACAAGGCGCGGCAGAGCGTACGCGATGTCTGGGCCGCGCTGGCCGCGCCGTACAAGGAGGAATGACGATGCTGGAAATGGGCGACGCCCTGCCGGATGTGCAGTTGAAGGATGCCGATGGCGCGGATTTCACCTTGGCGCGCTATCGCGGCAAGCCGCTGGTCGTCTATTTCTATCCCAAGGCGGATACGCCCGGCTGCACCAGCGAAGCGAAGGATTTCACCGAACTGGCGAGCGAGTTTGCGGCCATCGGCGTTCCCGTGGTCGGCCTGTCGAAGGACAAGCCCGCCAAGCTCAAGAAATTCAGCGATAAATATGGGCTTGCCGTCACCCTGGCTTCGGACGAACCCGGCGATGCCTGCGAGGCGTTCGGGACCTGGGTGGAAAAATTGCTCTATGGCCGCAAATATATGGGGATCGAGCGGGCGACTTTCCTGGCGGATGGGCAAGGAAAGGTCGTGCGCGTCTGGCCCAAGGTGAAGGTGAAGGGCCACGCCGCCGAAGTGCTGGAGGCCGCGAAGGCGCTTTGAGCCTGCCCGTCGAGATTGCAAGCGTGAGCGCGGGCTGCGCCCATGTGCTGGCCACGGCCGATCCGTTCGCGAAGCTGATGGCGGCGCGGGCGGTGGCGCGCAATTGGGCCAAGGGACGGCTGGCTCATGATTTCGACGCGGCCATGCCGGATCGGCCCGCGCGACCCGAGACGCCGGTGCTTCTGCCGCCCAATCAGATGCCGAAACGCGACAAAATCCGGTCGGAACGGGCGCGGATCGCGATGCTCCATGCGCTGGCGCATATCGAATTTGTCGCGATAGACCTGGCGTTCGACATGATCGGGCGGTTCGGCGGAGAATTTCCGCGCGCCTTCACCGACGACTGGATGCGCGTAGGTGCGGAGGAGGCGATGCACTTCGCCCTGCTCGACCGGCGCTTGCGACAGCTGGGCAGCCATTATGGGGCGCTACCCGCCCATGACGGGCTATGGCAGGCGGCGAGTGAAACGGCGCATGATGCTATGGCGCGCCTCGCCATCGTGCCGATGGTGCTCGAAGCGCGGGCGCTGGACATCACGCCGGCGACGATAATCCGGTTCGAAGGCGCTGGCGACGCCGCCTCCGCGCGCATGTTGCGCCGCATTATGACAGATGAGATTCGTCATGTCGCCGCCGGGACCACATGGTTCGCCCATGCGACGAACAGAGCCGGATTAGCCCCCGAAAATCATTACCAAATGCTTGTAAAGCGCCATTTCCGTGGTGCTCTGAAGCCGCCGTTCAACGACTCGGCGCGTCGACAAGCCGGTTTGACGCTGGAATTTTACGCCGCGCTTGCGCAATAAGCCGCGAAATGCGCTTCTTGTAACGCGGGTGGCGATCTAGGTCGCAATTTGGTGAAACGCGGGAGCGCCGAGAGGCATAGAGCCTCCGGTGAATAAGTCGGGGTCGGCATGTTGGTTCTTCGTTTGAATAATGCGCGC
>DASVNC010000278.1:0-3811 GCA_036384055.1 Parvibaculum sp. | reverse complement strand
ATGAAGCGGTCGGTCGAGTCGCGCTCGGCCAGCATCGAGCGGCGCTCGGTCATCGAGATATGTTCGGCGATTTCGGCCATCGCCGAGGTTTCCTCGTCCGATTGGCCGTCCTTGCCGAAGCCGTTGGCGCTCACCAGTGCGCGATGGACGATCAAATCGGCATAGCGGCGGATCGGCGAGGTGAAATGCGCATAGCGGCGCAGGTTCAGGCCGAAGTGACCGATATTGTCCGGCGAATAGATCGCCTGCGCCTGCGAGCGCAGGACGACGGTCGACACCATCTGGTCGTATTCGGTGCCGTCGACCTCGCCCAGAATCTTGTTGAAGTTCGCGGGCCTGACCGTCTGGCCTTTCGGGAAGCTGATGTTCAGCGTTTGCAGGAATTCCGACAGCGCCACCAGCTTCTCGCGGGACGGGGCGTCATGGATACGGTAGATCAGCTTCGTCTGCTTCTGTTCCAGCGTTTCGGCGGCGCAGACATTCGCCTGGATCATGAACTCTTCGATGAGCTTCATGGATTCGTATTTGTCGGCGATGCGCACGGCGGCGATGCGGCCGCGCTCGTCGAGCTGGGCTTTGTATTCCGGCAGGTCGAGATCGAGCGGCCCGCGCTTTTCGCGTGCGATGCAGAGCGTCTGATAGGCGTTCCAGAGCGGGCGCAGCACCGGCTCCAGCAGCGGGCCCGTTTTGTCGTCCGGCGCGCCGTCGATCGCTTCCTGCATCTGGCGATAGGTCAGGCGCGCGGCCGAGCGCATCAGGCCGCGCACGAATTCGTGCGAGCGTTTTTCGCCGTGACGGTCATAAACCATGCGGACGGCAAGACAGGCGCGTTCTTCCTTTTCGCGCAGCGAGCAGAGATCGTTCGAGATGCGTTCGGGCAGCATCGGCACAACGCGGTCGGGGAAGTAGGTCGAATTGCCGCGCTTGCGCGCTTCGCGGTCCATCGGCGAGCCGGGGCGCACATAGGCCGCGACGTCGGCGATGGCGACGATGACGACCACGCCGCCTTCGTTTTTCGGGTCGGTGTCGGGCGCGGCCCAGACGGCGTCGTCATGGTCGCGGGCGTCGACCGGATCGATGGTGACGAGCGGTATGTCGCGGAGATCCGTGCGGCCTTCGATGCCTTGCGGCGTCGCGGCTTCCGCTTCGGCAACGACATTGTCGGGGAAGCGGTCGGGAATGCCGTGCGTGTGAATGGCGATCAGGCTGATCGATTTCGGATCGCTGCTTTTGCCAAAGACTTCACGCACGCGGGCGCGGCCGAGACCGTAGCGTTTGCCCGGCACGGTTTCGGCCAGCACAAGGTCGCCGTCCTTCGCGTCGCCGGTGTCGCCGCGCGCGATCTCGAATTCGTTGCGCAGTTTCTTGTCGACGGGGACGAGCCGCCCGCCCTCGGAATTCTCGCGGAAGAGGCCGAGGATGCGTTCAGCACCTTTGCCGACGCGGCGGACGACGCGCGCTTCGTAGTCGTAGGTCTCGTCGGCATCGGTCGTGCGCGTCAGTTTTGCCAGCACACGGTCGCCGATGCCCGCCGGCGGCTCGGCGTCGTGCTCGCTGACGCGGCCTTTGCGGTTCTCCGGCGAGATGACGATGGTCGGCGCGGGCGCCTCATCGGTCCAGTCGAGCGGACGGGCCACCAGTTCGCCGTCCATGTCGCGATGCGTGATTTCGATGACGGTGATGGGCGGCAGGTCGCCGGCGCGGCGGAGCTTGCGGCCTTCGTCGCGGGCGAGCACGCCTTCCTCGGCCATCGCCTTCAGCATCTGCTTCAGGGGAATGCGGTCGGCGCCTTTGACGTTGAAGGCGCGGGCGATCTCGCGCTTGCCGACCTTGCCGGTCGAGGAGGAGACGAATTCGAGGATTTGTTCCCGGGAGGGAAGGCCCACCGACTTATCCCGCTTTCGCGGCGCATCTTTTTTTGCAGGCGGCTTGCGGTTTGCCACGCGCTCAGTCCGCCGCCGCGGCGGGGCGCGACTTGCCCTTTGCCTTTGCAGCGGCCTTTGCGGGCGCCTTGGCCGCCGATTTCTTCGGCGCGGCTTTTTTCGCCGGTGCTTTTTTGGGCGCGGGCTTCTTTGCGTCGGCGGTGCCGGAGGCTTTGGCTTTCTTCGCCGGCGCCTTGGCCTTCTTTGCCGGTTTCTTGCTCGGCGTACCTGCCTTTGCGGCGATCAGATCGACCGCTTCAGCCAGCGTCACCTTCTCGATATCGGCATCTTTCGGCAGCGTCGCGTTGGTCTTGTCGTGCTTCACATAGGCGCCGTACTTGCCTTCCATGATCTGGACAGGCTTGCCGTCGACCGGATGGGCGCCGAGTTCCTTCAGCGGCTTGGGCCCGCGCGGTTTGCCGCCGCGCAATTTCTTTTCAGCCAGCACCGTCACCGCGCGGTTGAGACCGACGGTGAAGACCTCTTCCGGGCTGTCGAGATTGGCATAGGTGCCATCATGCAGCACGAAGGGGCCGTAGCGGCCGATGCCGGCGGTGATCGGCAATCCGGTTTCGGGATGGATGCCGACTTCGCGCGGCAGAGAGAGCATCTTCAGCGCCTCCTCGAACTCGATCGTCGAGGGCGATTTCCCTTTCGGAATGCCGGCGCGTTTGGGCTTCTCGCCGTCTTCCGCCTCGCCCAACTGAATGTAGGGACCGAAGCGGCCGGACTTCACCATGACAGGCTTGCCGGTGTCGGGATCGATGCCGAGCGTGCGGTCGCCGGTCGCGCCTTCGCCGTCGGCGCCGACGGTGAGCTGGCGCGTGAAGCGGCATTCGGGATAATTGGAGCAGCCGACGAAAGCGCCGAACTTGCCGACCTTCAGCGACAGCCGTCCGTCTTCGCAGGAAGGGCACTTGCGCGGGTCGCTGCCGTCGCCCTTGTCGGGGAATACGTGGGGGCCCAGTACGTCGTTCAGACGGTCGAGGACTTCGGTGATGCGAAGTTCCATCGCTTCGCCGACGGCGCCGGTGAAGTCCTTCCAGAATTCGCGCAACACCTGCTTCCAGTCGAGTTCGCCGGCGGAAACCTTGTCGAGCTTCTCTTCAAGGTCGGCGGTGAAATCATATTCGACGTAGCGGGTGAAGAAGTTCTCGAGGAAGGCGGTGACGAGGCGGCCCTTGTCGTCGGGCATGAAGCGGCCTTTGTCCATGTGGACATAGCCGCGGTCGCGCAGCGTCTGCAGCGTCGATGCGTAAGTCGACGGCCGGCCGATGCCGAGCTCTTCCATGCGTTTGACGAGCGTCGCTTCGGTGAAGCGCGGCGGCGGCTCGGTGAAATGCTGATCGGCGCGGACATCGTGGAGGCCGAGCTTGTCGCCGCGCGCGACCTTCGGCAGGCGGCCGCCGTCCTCGCCGTCCTCCGGCTCGTCGCGGCCCTCCTGGTAGAGACGCAGGAAACCGTCGAAGACGATGACCGAGCCCGTGGCGCGCAAGCCGATCTGCTGATCGTCGGCCTCGATCTCGATGGTCGTGCGCTCGAGCTGCGTGCTTTCCATCTGGCTGGCGATGGTGCGGTTCCAGACCAGCTCATAGAGGCGGCGCTGATCTTCGTCGATCATCTTGGCGATGTGCTTCGGCAGGCGGGCAAGATCCGTCGGGCGGATCGCTTCATGCGCTTCCTGGGCGTTCTTCGCCTTGGTCTTGTAGATGCGCGGCGCCGAGGGGAGATAGGCTTCGCCGAACTCGTTGTTGATGACGGTGCGCGCCTGCGCGATGGCCTCGTCGGCGATCTGCACGCCGTCCGTTCGCATATAGGTGATGAGGCCGGTCGTCTCGCCTTCGATCTCGACGCCTTCATAGAGGCGCTGCGCGATCTGCATGGTGCGG
>DASVNC010000277.1:0-2651 GCA_036384055.1 Parvibaculum sp. | reverse complement strand
ATCAGAAAAAATGTCGTGTAGCCGAGCCATGTGAAAGCGTTGGCGACGACGGTCGCGTTGACGCTGCGGAAGGGCAGCACCCAATCCATATTGTGCAGAAAATCCACGTGTGTCTCCCCCCGGATGACGATTTGGGCTAGGATTCAAATCCAGCCCCGTCTTGTTTGTCGCCACCATAGCGCCGAGGAATTCATGTCCCAATCTCTTTCATCGAACCCCGTTGTCATCGCCAGCGCCGCGCGCACGCCGATGGGCGGCTTTCAGGGCGTGTTCTCCGATATGAGCGGACCGGAGCTTGGCGCGGTCGCGGTGCGCGCGGCGGTCGAGCGGGCGGGGCTTTCATCGACGGGGGTCGATGAAGTGTTGATGGGCTGCGTGTTGCCCGCGGGCGTGAAGCAGGCGCCGGCGCGGCAGGCAGCGCTTTTGAGCGGTCTCGATCAATCGACGCCCTGCACGACGGTCAGCAAGGTTTGCGGCTCGGGCATGAAGGCGGTGATGTTGGCGCATGACGCGCTGGCGCTCGGGCATGGCGACGTCATTGTCGCGGGCGGCATGGAGAGCATGACCAACGCGCCCTATCTGTTGCCGAAAGCGCGCGGCGGCATGCGCCTTGGGCATGGCGAAGTGAAGGACCACATGTTCATCGACGGGCTGGAGGACGCCTATGAAGGCCGCTCGATGGGCACCTTCGCCGAGGAGACGGCGCGGCTTTACCAGTTCTCCCGCGAGGCGCAGGACGCCTACGCAACCGCGTCGCTGATGCGCGCCAAGGCGGCTGGCGTCGATGGCAGTTTCGCGCCCGAGATCGTGCCTGTCGCGGTCAAGACGCGCGCGGGCGAGGTTGAAATCGTGCAGGACGAGCAGCCGGCCAAGGCCGACGCCTCGAAGATTCCGACGCTGAAGCCGGCCTTCGCCAGGGACGGCAGCGTGACGGCGGCAAATTCGAGTTCAATTTCCGACGGCGCCTCGGCGCTGGTGCTGATGCGCCTGTCGGAGGCGGAACGGCGCGGCCTGAAACCCATTGCGGCCATTCGCGGCCATGCGATGCATGCGCAGGCGCCTGCCTGGTTCACGACCGCGCCCATCGGCGCCATCACGAAACTGATGGAACGCACCGGCTGGAAAACGGACGAGGTCGATCTCTTCGAGATCAATGAAGCGTTTGCCGTGGTCGTCATGGCGGCGATGCGGGAGCTTCATCTCGATCACGACCGCGTCAATGTTTTCGGCGGCGCCTGTGCGCTCGGCCATCCGATCGGCTCATCGGGCGCGCGCATCGTCGTGACGCTGCTGAACGCGCTGAAGAAGAAGGGCGGAAAACGCGGCGTCGCCTCGCTCTGCATCGGCGGCGGCGAAGCCACGGCGCTTGCGGTCGAGATGTTCTGAACGGCGGCTGGGGGCTCCATTGGCGATGGACCGGGCGAGCGAGGCGAGAGAGCGGGCAAGGGCGCTCGATTTCTGGTCTGGCGCGGTCGAGCCGGAGCCGCTGTCCGGCGGCATCACCAATCTCAATTTCCGGGTACGCGATGTGGCGGGCGTTTTCGTCGTCCGCATCGGCGAGGACATTCCCGTTCATCAGGTGCTGCGGTTCAATGAGCTGGCGGCGAATTGCGCGGCGTTTCTCGCGGGCATTGCGCCCGAAGTCGTTTACGCCGCGCCGGGCGTCATCGTGACGCGTTTCATCGAGGGCGAGACGCTGACGCCGGAGGGCGTGCGCGCGCCGGGTTACATCGAGCGCTTCGTGCCGGTGCTGCGGGCCTGCCACCGGGTCGTGCCGCTGCATCTGCGCGGGCCCGTGCTCGCCTTCTGGGTTTTCCATGTGCTGCGCGACTATGCGGCGCGGCTCCGGGCCGAGGAAAGCCCGCATGTGCCGAAGCTCGTCGAGTTGATGGCGCGGGCGGAAATTCTGGAAGCGGCGGTCGGCCAGATCGATCTCGTCTTCGGCCATAACGACATGCTGGCCGCCAACATGATCGACGATGGCAAGCGCATCTGGATGATCGACTGGGAATATGCGGGCTTCAACAGCCCGCTGTTCGACCTCGCCAATCTCGCCTCCAACAACGAATTCACGCCGGCGCAGGAGAAACACCTGCTGACGCATTATTTCGAGCGGGCGGTCGGCGACGACCTCTGGCGGCGCTACGCGGCGATGAAGGCCGCCTCGTTGCTGCGCGAGACGATGTGGAGCATGGTTTCGGAACTGCACTCGGAAGTGGATTTCGACTATCCGGCTTACACCGCCGACTATCTGGCGCGCTTCGAAGCGGCCTATCAGGATTTCCGGAAACTCTGACCCATGCGTGAACCCCTATGACGTCGGTTCCCTCGCAGGCGCGCGCCGTCGTCATTGGCGGCGGCATCATCGGCTGTTCGACCGCCTATCATCTGGCGAAGCTCGGCTGGACGGACGTGGTGCTGCTCGAACGCGCGAAACTCACGAGCGGCAGCACGTTTCACGCCGCGGGGCTTGTTGGGCAGTTGCGCAATTCGGCCAACATCACGCAGCTGCTCGGCCACTCGGTCGCGCTTTACGCGGAGCTGGAAAAAGAAACCGGGCTTTCGACCGGCTGGCGGCGCACCGGCGGCTTGCGTCTTGCCTGTTCCGAACCTCGCATGATCGAGCTGAAGCGGCAGGTGACGACGGCGCG
>DASVNC010000276.1:0-6636 GCA_036384055.1 Parvibaculum sp. | reverse complement strand
CCCGCCGCCGGTATGCGTTTTTCCTTCAGCTTGCGGATCATCTCGGCGACGAAGGCGTCGCGGCGGCGCACGAGAATCAGAATATCGCCCGGCTCGATGGGCCGTCCGGTAGCGGCAAGGGTTTCGCCGCCCTCGAACCAGCCCTCGATGGTTTCGGCGATGCGCGTGGCGAGGCGGGCTCGCGGATCGCTCTCGTTCATATAGTCGAGCGGCACGTCCCAGGGGTCTGGGTCTTCGCTGTCGTCGGCTTTTTCGATGTCCCAGATTTCGACGAGGCCGGCCTCGCCCGCTCGCACCGGCACATGCTCGTCAACCGCGCCAGATGCGGTGAGGCCCCGCCTTGCCGCTTCGAGCGAGAAGACCGCATCGACCGCTTTCAGCACTTCGGGCGTCGAGCGGAAGGAGCGGACGAGGCGGATCGGCTCCCATTTCAACTCCGCCGCCTTGACGCTCCGCTCGAAGTGGCGGCGCATCGCATCGAAGCGCTCGGGGTCGGCGCCCTGGAAGGAAAAGATCGACTGCTTTTCGTCGCCGACCGCGAAAATGGTGCGCACAGTGCCCGCATTTCCGGCGCGCGCGCCGGCGCCGGAGAGAAACTCGACGGCGATTTCGGAAATCACGTCCCATTGTTCCGGGCTCGTGTCTTGCGCCTCATCGACCAGAATATGATCGATGCCGCCGTCGAGCTTGTAGAGAACCCAGGGCGCCATTGCGCTCTTGAGAAGAAGATCGCGGGTCGTGTCGATCAGGTCTTCGTAATCCAGAAATGCATGGCGTCGCTTGGCCGCCGCAAAGCCCTTCAGGATTTCATCGGCGAGCCGCAAGATCGCCTCGCTCGCCTCCGCCACTTCGGCGGCCTTGAGGCGCGCCACGTAAGCGACGACGCGAAGCTGTTCCTCGGCCAGCATCCGGGCGATAGCGGGAAACTTGTCGGCGGGCTTTTTGGTGATGACGGTCTTGCGCGGTTCCTGTTTGTCGGTGAGGAAAATCCCGGCATAGGTTTCCGCAAAAGCCTCGCGATCCGCCTTTGCTTCCAGAACGGCCGCAAGTTTCGCCGCCTGCTTTTCATCCGTTACCGTGCCCGCCCGAAATGCCTCGAGCGCCTGACGAAGCCCGGCTTCGGGAAAGGCGGGTGCGGCAAAGAGCGCGGCGCGCACATCGTCCGCCGTCTCGTCCGGCCCGACCCCCAGCGCAATCCGGATGGCGCGGACGGTGCCTTCGACGCCGCCGAAACGCTCGCTTTGCAAGGCGAAGAGGCGGCGCTTGCCCGCGATCTCGGTCAGGAGGTTGGCAAAGCTCAACTCGTCGATGCGAGTGACGATGAGGGAGAGCGCCCGGCCGAGCGGTCCTGAGCCATCGACGCGGGCCCGCGCCAGCACCTCGTCGCGCACTTCAAGCAGCAGCTCGCGCGCGGCGCGC
This sequence comes from Parvibaculum sp., assembly GCA_036384055.1. Taxonomy (GTDB): domain Bacteria; phylum Pseudomonadota; class Alphaproteobacteria; order Parvibaculales; family Parvibaculaceae; genus Parvibaculum. Next base: position 5,217 of record DASVNC010000276.1, on the reverse strand, counting down.
TCGTCCATCACGTCGAAATTCGGCGGCACCTGCGCTTCGAGCGGGAAGCGGCCGAGCAGACGTTCGCAAAAGGCGTGGATGGTCTGGATCTTCAATCCGCCCGGCGTCTCGATCGCATGGGCGAACAGGCGGCGGGCGCGGATGAGCTTGTCCTTGTCCGGCATCGGGCCTTCGATGTCGGCGATGGCGCGGGCAAGTGCCGCGTCCTCCATCACCGCCCATTGCCCCAGCCTGTCATAGAGGCGGCTCGACATTTCGGCGGCGGCCGCCTTGGTGAAGGTCAGGCAGAGAATGCGTTCGGGCGCGGTGCCGGAAAGCAGCAGCCGCGCAACGCGCGTCGTCAGCGCATGGGTCTTGCCGGAGCCGGCATTCGCCGAGACCCAGACGGAGGCTTCCGGGTTCGAGGCGCGAAGCTGCGCTTCATCGGCCGGCGGGCGGCGTTTCTGCTCCGACGCGCTCATTCGCCCTCGCCTCCGGACGCCGACCATTCCCTGACGCGGGCGAGGTGATCGTATTCGGCAAAGCGGCTCGCAAACATCGGACGCGGGCGCGACCTATAGGGCGTCGCCTCCTCCTCATATTGCGCCAGCAATTCCAGAAGGCGCGCCCATGTCTTCTCGACAAGGCCGTCGCCGCCGACGTTGCGCAGCTCGCCCGCCTTTTCGCCGCCGGTGAGGCGCAGATAAAGAAGCGCCGAACTCGCCCTGGGCGCGAGACCGGGAAATCCGCCGCGCTCGGCCATCGCCGCTTCGAGCGGCAATTGCGGCGCGAGGCCGATCTCGACCTGCCTTGCGCTTGGCGGCATGCCGGTCTTGTAATCGACGATTGCGAGCGTGCCGTCCTTCATCTCGTCGATGCGGTCGGCGCGGCCCGAGAGCACGATCTTGCGGCCGACATTCGCAGGGCCGACCGGGATCTCGACCTCGCCTTTCATTTCGGCATGAGCGAGGGCCATATTTGCGCGCCAGTCCCGTTCCCGCGCGGCGATCCAGTCGGCGATGCGCTCGAAACGAGGCCACCAGAAAGCGGCGACGCCCGGACGCTCCATCGCGCCGGCGAAAATATCGCGGCCAATGCGCAGCAGTTCCTCGCGCGCATTGGCGGGCAGCGCCGCCGGATGGGCGCGGGTGAAGGCTTCAAGGACGGCGTGAATGATCGTGCCGCGCTCGGCGGCGGCGACGTCGGCGTCGATGGGATCGAGCACGCGCAATTGCAGGATGCGCCGGGCGTAGATCGAATAGGGATCGCGGATCAGCGTCTCGATTTCGGTGACGCTGAGGCGCGCAGGACGCGCGGTGAGCGGCGGCCGCGGCGCGGGCTTTCGGGCAGGCGTCACCGTCTCCGGCCAATCAAGCGCCTGTGCCCAGGCGCTCCAGACGGGCGCGGCGAGGCCCTTGTCGCGCTCGACACCTTTCAAAAGACCTTGCAGACGCAGGAGCCAGCGCGAAGCGACCGTCGGCGCGCCATCGACCTTGAGTGCGCGGGTGAGGATCGCTTCGGGCGCGCTCGCGCCTTCGACAAAATCATGCGCGGCAAGGCCGATGCGGCGCTCCGGCGGTTCCAGGTCCAGCTCCTTGCGCATCGGTCGGTTGAGCCAGGGGTCGATATTCGCCTCGGCAGGCCAGGTGCGTTCGTTGAGGGCGCCGAGCACGATGCGGTCGGCATGTTGCAACCGCGCTTCGAGCGGTCCCCAGATGAAGAGGCGCGGATGGCGGCCAAAGCGCGGGCGGACGACACGCGGCGCGGCGAGGCCGGAAAAAAGCCGCGCATAGGACCGCGGATCGACGGCGCCGAAGGCCGGGCCTTTCTCGATCAGCTCCTGCATGAAGCCGGATGCCGCCTCGCCGTCTTCCTTCTGCCAGAGAAGGCGGTCGCCGCGGATGTCTTTGGTGTCCGCGATGCGCTCGGCGCATTCGCAATGAGCCCGGACAAGATCGGCGAGAGGCGTTTCCTTCGCCGTCAGCAGGGCGATAAAAGGCGCAAAGGCCGCTTCGATGGCATCGATGAGTTTGTCGAGACCGGCAAGCTTCAGCTTCTCCCTGTCCATCAATCTCGGATCGTCATGCGCTTCGGCGAGCGCGGCGCGCAACCCGGCGAAACCCGGCGCGGGGCGCGGTCCGCGCAGCAACATTTCATCGAGACGGCGAATGTCGGCGCGGAGATGGGCGCGGCCCAGGCTGGCGAATGGATGTTTCAGACAGGCGAGCAAGGCGATGGGCGCGAAGTGCTCGGCCGCGGCTTCGGCGACGAGGCGGAGAAACGCCACCGGCGGCGTCAAAGCCAGCGACAGACCGGCGGAATCGTCGATATCGATTTTCCAGCGGTGCAATTCGCTGGCGACGCGGCGGGCGAGGCCGCGGTCCGGCGTCACCAGCGCCGCCGTTTTGCCCGGCGTCTCCAGCGTCTCGCGGAGCATCAGCGCAATCGCCACCGCCTCGTCGCGCGCGGTCGGCGCTTCGACCAGCGTCAGGCCGGACAGCGCCTCGCCGGCATGTGCCTTGAGGTCGCCGAGATCGCGCTGCCACTGTTCGGTAGTGCGCGCCGGACGAAGGGCGGAGGAAAGGAAATGCGCGCGGGCCGCGGCGCGCGGCGTCACTTCAATGCCCGGCCAGAGCGCCACGTCGTCGCGGGCGGCGCCCATGCGATGGAGGAGCTGCTTCATTCCATATTGCGGATGGGAAGGCTCGACGGCGTCCCAGCCCTGCTCGTCCAGATCGGTGTCGAGGCCGGGAAGGACAACGGCGCCGAGCGGCAGCCGCGCGATGAGCGCCAGCAGTTCGCCCGTTGCGGGGATCGAACCGGTCGAGCCGGCGGCGAGCACCGGATGGACGGGGGGCGCCATCTGCCATTGCGCGCGCTGCGCGTCGATGAGCAGGTTTCGCCGCTCTGCTTCGTCGGTCATGCCGAGCGCCGCCAACTCCGCCGGCCAGCGCTCGGTCAGCAGCTTCAGAAATTCGACGGTGATCTGCCAATGCGCGGCATATTCGTCGGGGACGAGGCGCGCGAGATTTTCAAGCGCCACGCGCTCGGTCAGCGCCATGTCGAGGAAACGGCCGAGATCGGCGGCCAGCGCGAAGGCGCGGACAATGTCGGCGTTTTCGTCCGCTGCCGTCCAGTGATCGAGGATCAGCCGGGCAAGACGCATCTGCCGCTCGAGCGGCGAGATCGACGGCGGCAATGCGAGCGACGCCCCGGCGCCGAGCGCGGGCGCAAGGACCAGCTCGTCCTCATCGACATCGCCAAGTGGGCGAATGGCGGGCAGGATCAGCGCCGCGCCCTCGCCTGCCCGCAGAAACGCATCGCCCAGCGCGCGGGCGGCGCGCCGCGTCGGTAACAGGATCGTGACGTCGGCCAGCGCGACATTCCTGCCGAAGCGGCCACCCAACGAGGGGTCGGCCAATAGGGTCGCCGCCAGCGCGTCGAGGAAGGGCGTTCCGGCCGGGATCGTGAACAGACGCGGCGAATCGTGGGGCATCGGGGGATGGTAGCCCTTTCGGGCCCGCGCCTCACCCCGCCCCGATTGCGTCCTCAGAGGTCGCGGATATAGGCCTCGGCGCTCGCCAGATCGTCCGGCGTGCCGACATGCATCCAGACGCCCGACATGCGCTGGCCATAGAGCCTGTCTTTTGCGATCAGCCGGTCCCAGATCAGATTGGTCGAGAAAGCGCCGTCCGGCCCGTCGGCAAAAAGCGCCGGCTTGATGACCTGCACGCCCGCGAACATGAAAGGCACGGTTTCGCCCGGTCCGCGCCGCGTCAGACGACCGGCCGGGTCCATGTGGAAATCGCCGCGCCCGACAAAACCGATGGTGCGGGCGGCATCGGCGATCATCAGCAGCGCGTCCATCCGCTCAGGCTCGAAGCTCTCGATCAGGCGGGCGAGGTTCGAGCCCCAGCCCTCGATCCAGACGCTGTCGGAGTTGAAAGTGATGACGGGCTCGTCGCCGAGCAGCGCCAGCGCCTTCTTGACGCCGCCGCCGGTGTCGAGCAGCGCCTCATACTCGGGCGAGACGACGATGCGCGGATCTCTGCGGCCGGCGATATGGGCTTCGAGAAGCCCGGCGAAATGATGGGTGTTGACGATCACTTCCTCGATGCCGGCCTCGGCGAGGCGGTCGAGCACATGGTCGATCAGCGGGCGGCCAAGAAACGGCACCAGGGGCTTGGGCATCGTGTCGGTCAGAGGCCGCATGCGCGTGCCCTTGCCCGCCGCCATCACCATCGCCTTCCTGATCTTCATACGGATGAACTCGTCAGCACGTTTGCTTCAAGCCAGGCGTTCAGGGCTTCCAGCGCCGGGTGCGCGAGGTTACGGCGCAGATAGCCCGTGGTGCGGGGCATATGCGCCATGTAATGCGGCTTGTTATCGCGTTTCATCAGGCGCGGCCAGAGGCCGATCAGACGCAGCGCGCGCTCGGCGCCGAGCGTCGCATAGGAGGCGCGGAATTCCGCCTCGTCGAAATCGGCAAGATCGCTTTTCGCGCGCGACACATAAAGCGCCAGCATCGCCTGCTCGCGCTCCACCGGCACGTCCTTGCGCGCGTCCTGCAGGACGGAGACGACGTCATAGGCGCGCGAGCCGATCAGGGCATCCTGAAAGTCGATGAGGCCGACACGCGCCGCGCCCCTGCCGCCCGGCAGCCAGAGCATGTTGGGCGAATGAAAGTCGCGCAGGAAAAGCGTGCGGGGACCGGCGTCGATCAGCGGCCGAAGATCGGCCCAGATGGCGCGATAGTCGTCGCGCAGGGCCGCGCTCGCCTCGCGCTTCAGAACGACGGGGAAATACCAGTCGAGAAGAATGTCGAGTTCGGCGCGCAAAATGCCGTCGTCGAAATGCGGCACCTCATGCGAGGTGCCGTCACCGACGGGCAGACTGTCCGGCGTTTCGCCTGTCTGCAGCGCGATCAGCACATCGATGGCAGCGCGGTACATTTCATCCAGCGTCTCACCGCCCGGTCCGCGGCCGGCGTCAATCGCGGGGCCGTAAAGCCCGTCGCCGAGATCCTCGAGGAGCAGAAGACCGTTGGCGATGTCGCGGGCGAAAATCCGCGGCGCGGCGAGGCCCTGTCGCAGCAGATAGTCGCCGACGGCGACGAAGGGACGGCAATCGACGGCGAGATGCGCGACCTGGCTGTAGGGGAGCTGGCCGGAGGGCACCGGCGCTTCGGGCGCGCGCGGCCAATCCATCAGCACGGCGGCGCCGCGCGGCCCATGCAGG
>DASVNC010000275.1:0-4218 GCA_036384055.1 Parvibaculum sp. | reverse complement strand
GAAAAGAAGTGGGGCCACCTCGGCCGTTGGAACGGTGATTCTCGGAGACCTACCTAGGTAGGTGGGCGCCGTGTGAAAGAGACCAGGGTCTCAACCAGGGACAGCTCCCTGAAGAATCGTAAGGCCCCGAGATAAAAGTGTTCCTGACGCACCAGGCAGCACCCGTCCTCATATCGTGCCGCGCAGGGTCAAAGGTCAAGTGGCCAGATCAAGCCGCATCCACCCGCCTTGCAATGTCCTCGATCCGCCGCGCCGCGTTGTCGAGCACGTCAGCGAGCAGATCTTCCGCCTCCCGCGAGCGTTCGAGCGCCGCGATGCGCGTCTGCGTCAGTTGCTCGATGTCGGCCTCGAGCATGTGCACCTTCTGCTGCGCCTCCGCCAACTCGTCGGCGACCATCAGCGAGGCCATCAGCAAAAGTCGTGTTTCACCCACCTGACCGACATCGCGCGAAAGCTCGGTGACGTGCTTGTTGATGTGGCCGGCGAGGTCTTTCAGATGCGCTTCCTCGCCGTCGCCGCAGGCGACCGTGTAGGCCCGCTCGTTGATCAGAACCGTGACCTGTCCCATGTGATGCCCTTCAGTTCTGCGCCAACACCTCGCGGATGCCTTCGATGGCGTCCGCCAGCGTTTCCGATGCCCGCTCGTTCAGCTCGTTGAGCCGCCGCGCTTCCGATTTCATCTGATCGAGTTCCTCGGCGAGTCGCGCCCGGTCTTCCTTCAGCGCCGCCATTTCGTTTTCGAGCCGCCCGGCCGACTGCGCCCGCACGAGCTGGCGGTGGATGCCGGCCTCCAGCCGGTCCAGCGCCGCCCTGAAGCGATCCGTCGCCGTATCGAGTTTGCTCATGGCCCGCCGCACTCTGAAAAATTGGCTCCCCGCCTCAGGTCTCACCATAGGCGCGGGCGCGAAACGAGGTCAACGCGGGAAGCGGTCGCAGCGCCTTCAAACCGGCGAAAAGGCGCGGCAATTTGCGCGAATCCGGCATTGACTCAACCTTCCCCCGCGTGGTCAATGTGGCGCGCTCGCCAGACCCCGGCGGAGGCGGATTCGCCTGCTTTCACAAAGGATTTCGGGGCCCGGCGCCTAAAGCCCGGACCAGCCGGACCGGGCTTCCCAGACACGGGCCGAAGCCCGGAAGAGTTGGACATGACGCCTCCCGACCACTCTGCCGCCACCAAGGAAGCAAAGCCCGCTTCCGTGACCCAGCGCGACATGGCGAACGCGATCCGCGCGCTTGCGATGGATGCCGTCCAGCAGGCGAATTCCGGCCACCCCGGTATGCCGATGGGCGCGGCCGACATCGCCACCGTCCTCTTCACCCGGTTCATCAAGCTCGACCCGTCGGCGCCGAACTGGCCGGACCGCGACCGCTTCGTGCTGTCGGCCGGCCACGGCTCGATGCTGATCTATGCCGTGAACCATCTTCTCGGCTATGCCGACATGACGATCGAGCAGCTGAAGAACTTCCGCCAGCTCGGCGCCATTACCGCCGGGCACCCGGAATATGGCCACGTGCAAGGCGTCGAGACGACCACCGGCCCGCTCGGCCAGGGCATCTCGACCGCCGTCGGCATGGCGCTCGCCGAAAGGCTCGAAGCCGCCCGCACCGGCGACCTCTCCAACCATTTCACCTACGTCATCGCCTCTGACGGCGACCTGATGGAAGGCATCAGCCACGAGGCGATCAGCCTTGCCGGCCACCTGAAGCTCTCGAAGCTGATCGTCCTTTACGACGACAACGGCATCACCATCGACGGTTCGCTCGACCTGTCGGAATCGGGGGATGCGCTGAAACGCTTCGAGGCTGCGGGCTGGAACGCGACCCGCATCGACGGTCACAATGCGGACGAAATCGCCGCCGCCATCGCCAAGGCGCAAAAGTCCGACAAGCCGACCTTGATCGCCTGCCGCACCGTCATCGGCTACGGTTCGCCCAACAAGCAGGGCAAGTCCTCCTCGCACGGCGCGGCACTCGGCGCCGATGAAATCACGCTGGCTCGCGAAACGCTCGGCTGGCCGCACGAACCCTTCGCCATCCCCGCCGACATTCTCGCCGCATGGCGCGCCGCCGGTCAGCGCAGCGTCGCCGCGCGCAAGGATTGGGAAGCCCGCTTCGCGAAGCTCGACGCCGGCAAACGCGCCGAATTCGAACGCCGCCTGAAAGGCGACCTGCCCGCGAACTTCGTGAAGACGGTCAACGACTACAAGAAGAAGCTCGCCGGCGAAAAGCCGAACTGGGCGACACGCAAATCCTCGGAAGAGGTCTTGAACGTCCTCAATCCGATCCTGCCGGAATCGATCGGCGGCTCGGCCGACCTCACCGGCTCGAACAACACGCGCTCGAAAGAGCAGAAGGCGGTCACGGCGTCCGACTTCTCCGGCTCGTTCATTCACTACGGTATCCGCGAACACGGCATGGCCGCCGCCATGAACGGCATGGCGCTGCATAAGGGCTTCATTCCCTATTCGGGCACCTTCCTCGTCTTCACCGATTACTGCCGCCCGGCGATCCGCCTTTCGGCGCTGATGGAACAGCGCGTCATCTACGTGATGACGCATGACTCGATCGGCCTGGGCGAAGACGGCCCGACGCATCAGCCGGTCGAGCACCTGGCCTCGCTGCGCGCCATGCCCAACACCTATGTCTTCCGCCCGGCTGACGCGGTTGAGACGCTGGAATGCTGGCAGCTTGCGCTCGAAGCGAAGAAGACGCCTTCGATCCTCGCGCTGTCGCGCCAGAACCTGCCGGCCGTCCGCACCGTTCACACCGACGAGAACCTCTGCGCCAAAGGCGGCTACGAACTGTCGCCCGCGACCGCACCCGCAAAGGTCACACTCATCTCCACCGGCTCCGAGATAGAAATCGCGCTCGCGGCGCAGAAACTTCTCGAAGCCGAGGGCATCGGCGCGCGCGTCGTCTCGATGCCCTGCGTCGAGCTTTTTGAAGCCCAGTCACGCGACTACAAGGAGAAGACGCTGGGCCAAGGAACCGTCAAGGTCGCGATTGAAGCCGCAACCCGTTACGGCTGGGATCGCTATATCGGCATGGATGGCGGCTTTGTCGGCATGACCGGCTTCGGCGCGTCGGCCCCGGCCAAGGATCTCTACAAGCATTTCAACATCACCCCGGAAGCAGCCGTCGCCGCCGCGAAGGCTTGCTTTAAAAACTAGAGCACTGCAGGAGATAGGAAGAATGGCTGTCCGCGTCGCTATCAACGGTTTCGGTCGTATCGGGCGTCTCGTCCTCCGCGCCATCGCGGAATCGGGCCGCAAGGACATCGAGGTCGTCGCGATCAACGATCTCGGTTCCGTCGAGGCGAACGCCCATCTCCTGAAGTGGGATTCGGTGCACGGCCCCTTCCCGGGCAAAATCAAAGTGACGAAGTCGTCCTTCGATCTCGGCCGCGGGGCCATCAAGGTGCTGGCCGAACGCGATCCCGCCAAGCTCCCCTGGAAAGACATGGGTGTCGACATCGCGCTCGAATGCACGGGCATCTTCACCTCGAAAGAGAAAGCCTCGATGCACCTGACCGCCGGCGCGAAGAAGGTGCTGATCTCGGCGCCCGCCGACGGCGCTGAAATCACCGTCGTCTACGGCGTCAATCACAAGGATCTGAAGAAGAGCCACAAGATCGTCTCCAACGGCTCCTGCACGACGAACTGCCTCGCCCCGGTCGCCCAGGTTCTGCACAAGGCCGTCGGCATCGAGCGCGGCTATATGACGACGATCCACTCTTATACCGGCGACCAGAACACCGTCGACACGCTGCACTCGGATGCGCGCCGCGCCCGCGCCGCCGGCCTCTCGATGATCCCGACCTCGACCGGCGCCGCCAAGGCGCTCGGCCTCGTGCTGCCGGAACTCAAAGGCAAGCTCGACGGCACCTCGGTCCGTGTGCCGACCGCCAACGTCTCCGTCATCGATCTCGTCTTCACACCGAAGAAGGCGACGACGGTCGAGGAAGTGAACGCCGCCATCGTCGCCGCCGCCAAGGGCCCGCTGAAAGGCATCCTCGGCACAACCGACGAGAAGCTGGTCTCGGTTGACTTCAACCACAATCCGGCTTCCTCGACCTTCGATCTGACGCAGACGCAGGTCATCGACGGCAAGCTCGTCCGTGTGCTGAGCTGGTACGACAATGAGTGGGGCTTCTCCAACCGCATGGGCGACACGGCTGCCGCCCTCGGCAAACTGCTCTGATCGCCGGAAGCGCGGACA
>DASVNC010000274.1:0-22427 GCA_036384055.1 Parvibaculum sp. | reverse complement strand
CTCGTCGATCAACGCGATGGGGCCGTGCTTCAGCTCGCCCGCCGCATAGCCCTCGGCATGGATGTAGGAAATTTCCTTCAGCTTCAGCGCGCCTTCAAGCGCCATCGGATAGAAATGCCCGCGCCCGAGATAGAGCACGTCGCGCACCTTTGAGAGATCGGCGGCCAGCACGCGGATTTCGCTGTCGCGCGCCAGGACTTCGGCGACATGACGTGGCGCCTCCATCAGCACGCGCGCCAGACGTTTGGCTTCGGCAGACGAAACCGCGCCGCGCGCCTGAGCCGTGCCGATGGCAAGCGCCGCCAGCGCGGTCAGCTGGCAGGTGAACGCCTTGGTCGAGGCGACGCCGATTTCGGGGCCGGCGAAGGTCGGCATGACGACATCGGATTCGCGCGCGATGGAGCTTTCGGTGACGTTGACGATGGAGAGGATCGTCTGCCCCTGCGATTTGCAATAGCGCAGCGCCGCCAGCGTGTCGGCCGTTTCGCCCGACTGCGAGATGAAGACGGCAAGCCCGCCCTTGGGCATGGCCGCTTCGCGGTAGCGGAACTCGGATGCAATGTCGATTTCGACCGAGACGCGCGCATAGCGCTCGAACCAGTATTTGGCGACATGGCCCGCGTAAGACGCGGTGCCGCAGGCGATAATGGTGATGCGCGGCACCGTCGCAAGGTCGATGGGCAGCGCCGGCAGCCGCAGCGTATCGTCGAGCGGGTTCACATATTCAGCCAGCGTGTGGCCGATCACTTCGGGCTGCTCGAAGATTTCCTTCGCCATGAAATGGCGGTGGTTGCCCTTATCGACCAGCGCCGTCGAAACGTCGGTGATGCGGATGGGCCGCTCGGCCAGCTTGTCATGGACGTCGTGGAACACCGCGCCCGCGCGCGTAATCTCGACCCGGTCGCCCTCTTCGAGAAAGGCGACGCGGTTGGTCATCGGCGCCAGCGCGAAGGCGTCGGACCCCAGATACATCGCCCCCTCGCCGAAGCCCACCGCCAACGGGCTGCCGCGCCGCGCGCCGATAATGAGATTGTCTTCGCCCTTGAAGATGATGCCGAGCGCGAAGGCGCCTTCGATGTCCTTCAGCGCCGCGGCGGCGGCCTCGCGCGGCTTCAATCCGCGGTCCAGATAATGCGTGACGAGATGCGCGACGACTTCGGAGTCCGTCTGCGTTTCGAACTTCGCGCCGCCCGCCGTCAGGCGTTCGCGCAGCTCGCGGAAATTCTCGATGATGCCGTTATGAACGATGGCGACGCGCTCCGTCGCATGGGGATGCGCGTTGGTTTCGTTCGGCGCGCCATGCGTCGCCCAGCGCGTATGGCCGATGCCGATGGTGCCTTCGAGCGGCGCCGAGCGGAGGGCCGCTTCCAGATTGACGAGCTTGCCCTCGGCGCGCCGCCGTGTGATCGCGCCATGATCGAGCGTCGCAACGCCGGCTGAATCGTAGCCGCGATATTCAAGCCGCTTCAGCGCCTCGACGATGATCGGGGCGGCTTCCCTGGTGCCGAGAACGCCGACAATGCCGCACATCTATTCGCCTGCTTTCTTGCGTGTCATGTGTTTGGCGCGGAACGCCGCCGCCCAGCCCGGCTTTTCAAACTGTTTGGTGCGCTCGACCGCCAGGGCGTCCGGCGCGACATCCGTGGTGATGACGCTGCCCGAGCCCGTATAAGCGCCCGCGCCGATCGTCACCGGGGCGACGAGCGCCGAGTTGGAGCCGATGAAGGCGCCCGCGCCGATATCGGTGAAATGCTTGTTGAAGCCGTCATAATTGCAGGTGATCGTGCCCGCGCCGATGTTGGCCTTCGCGCCGACGCGCGCATCGCCGATATAGGAGAGGTGATTGATCTTTGCCCCCTCCTCCACCTTAGCCTTTTTGGTCTCGACGAAATTGCCGATGTGAACGTCGCGGCCGATCTCGGAGCCCGGGCGAATGCGCGCGAAAGGTCCGATCTGCGCACCCTCCTCGATGACGCCGCCTTCGATGTGGCAGAAGGGCTTGATGGTGACATTTCCGGCGACGGCGACGCCCGGCCCGAAAACGACATTCTGTCCGACCGTGACATCCTGCCCGAACACCGTGTCGACGCAGAGATAGACAGTTTCCGGATCGGAGAGCGTCACGCCTTGATCCATAGCGCGGCGGCGCAGACGGCGTTGCGTCTCCGCTTCAACGGCGGCAAGGTCGGCGCGGCTGTTGACGCCCTGAATGTCGGCTTCCGGCGCGGTCACGACCGCGCAGCCGAGACCCTCGGCGCGCGCATGGGCAACGATGTCGGTGAGATAGAACTCGCCCGCCTTGTTGTCGTCGCTGAGCTTGCCGAGAAGGCGCGCCAGATGTTCGGCGCGAACGGCCATCGCCCCGCCGTTGCAAAGCGTAATCTTCACTTCCTCGGGCGTGGCGTCTTTCCGCTCGACGATGCGCTCCAGCGCGCCCGACCGGTCGACGACGAGCCGTCCATAGGCCGCCGGCTCCTTCGCCTCGAAGCCGAGCACGACGACGGCATTTTTGCCGTCGCAAGCCGCGGCCATCTCCTTCAGCGTTTCGGCGCGCACCAGCGGCGTGTCGCCGAAAATGACAAGGACGACGCCTTCCTTCGTCCCTAGGGCGGGCAGCGCCGCGCGCGCCGCATCGCCCGTGCCGTGCGGCATGGCCTGCACGGCAACCGGAATATCGCCCGCCAGCCCGCGCGCGTAATTCGCCACCGCCTCCAGGCCCGGTGCGACGACGAGGATCGGCTGCGCCCCGTCCAGTTCGCCGACCGTCGTCAGCACATGGCCGAGCATCGGCCGCCCGGCAATCGGGTGCAGGGCCTTGGGCAGGCTGGATTTCATGCGCGTGCTGCGGCCCGCGGCGAGAATGATGGCAGTGATGGCGCTATGCGGCATGGGTCTGACGACAACGAATGTGGGCTGCCGGATGGGGGGTCAGGCAGCCGGGAAGGTGGCACGGCCCCCATCTAGCGGTGAAATAACTTTATGTTTCCTTGTGTTGCGCCGCAAACTACCGGTTCCGCTCCCGAAGTTTGGCCTCCCAGGCCAGCGCATGGCCGACGATGGTGTCGAGATCGTCGTAATGGGGCGTCCAGCCCAGCGTCGCCTTGATGCGGGCCGGGTTGGAAACGACCGACGCCGGGTCGCCCGGCCTGCGCGGCGCCTTGCGGACCTCGAAGGGGTGCCCCGCCGCCCGCTCCACCGCCTTCAACACCTGCCGCACCGAAAAGCCGTGGCCATAGCCGCAATTGGCGACCAGGCTTTTGCCGCCGCCGCGAAGGTATTGGAGCGCCGCCGTGTGAGCCGCCGCCAGATCGCTGACATGGATGTAGTCGCGGATGCAGGTGCCGTCCGCCGTCGGATAATCGTCGCCGTAAACCTCGATCGCGGGGCGGAAGCCCAGCGCCGTCTGGCAGGCGACCTTGATGAGGTGAGTCGCATTGGCCGTCGATTGGCCGATCCGTCCCTTCGGATCGCCGCCCGCGACGTTGAAATAGCGCAGCGCCGCATAGGTCATGTCATGGGCCGCGGCGACATCGGCCAGCATCCACTCGGTCATCAGCTTCGAGCGGCCATAGGGCGACATCGGATTGAGCGGCGCATCCTCGGCGACGGAAGCCGCATCCGGCATCCCGTAGACGGCGGCGGTCGAGGAGAAGATGAAATGCTTCACCCCGCCCCTGACGCAGCGCTCGATCAGCGTCCGCGATTTGGCGGTGTTGTTGAGATAATACTTCAGCGGATCGGCAACCGATTCCGGCACGATGATCGAACCGGCGAAATGCACCACCGCCTCGATCTTGTGCCGGGCGATGATGCCGTCGACCAGCGCCTCGTCCGCTATGTCGCCGACATAGAGCTTGTCGTCCGGAACCTGCACCGCCCAGTCGAAACCGGTCGTCAGATTGTCGATGACGAAGACCTCCTCGCCCGCATTGAGAAGATCGATCACCGTATGGCTGCCGATATAACCGGCGCCGCCGGTGACGAGAACGCTCATGCAGGGACTCCGGAGATGGCTCGTGTGAAGGGCCGCCTCTTATACCCTGAACTTGGCCTCGACATAACTGACAAGTTCCGCGAGGCACTCCTCCAACGGTGTCAAAGCCGTGTCAATTACGAGCTGCGGGTTCTCCGGCGCTTCATAGGGCGCTGAAATGCCGGTGAAGTCCTTGATCTCGCCCGCCCGGGCCTTGGCATAGAGCCCCTTGGGATCGCGGCTCTCGCAGGTCGCAAGGTCCGCCTTCACATAGATCTCGTGGAAGCCTGCGCCCGCCGCCTCGCGCGCGCGGTCACGGTCCGACCGGTAAGGCGAAATGAAGGATGAGATCACGATCATGCCCGCCCGCTCGAACAGCGCCGCCACTTCGCCGACGCGGCGGATGTTTTCGGCGCGGTCTTCCGGCGTGAAGCTCAGATTGGCGTTGAGGCCGTGGCGCACGTTGTCGCCGTCGAGCACATAGACGTTATAGCCCTTCTCGAAGAGCCGCTTTTCAAGCGCCATCGCAAGCGTCGATTTGCCCGCTCCCGAAAGCCCGGTGAACCAGAGCACGCCGCCCTTGTGGCCGTTGCGGAAGGCGCGCGCCTCGTCGGTGATGCCGTCCTCGACGCGGGTGAGATTGGTCGCCCGCGAGGTGATGAGCCCGCGCTGGTCGGCATAGCCTTCCATCGAAATGATGCCGCCGCCGGCGATGTCGTATTTCTCGACGATGACGAAACGGCCCGAGCGCGGAAAGTCGATGAACTCGTCCAGCGCCAGCATACGCCGGGCGCGCAGTACGACTTCGGCCACCTGATTGCGCTCGACCTGCGGCGCCGACGAATTGGAAAGATCGGACGTATCGATGATCCGTTCGATCGACTGCACCGTCACCGGCGCTTCGAGCGTGCCGAGCTTCAGCTTGTAGGTCTTGCCGAGCGTCATCGGTTCGTGGCCGAGCCAGAATATCCGGGCACGGAAGACGTCGGTCTCCACAGGCGCGTTTTGCCTGTGGCTGGCCACCTCGCCGCGCTCGACGAATATCTGCTCGTCGAGCGTGATGCCGATGGAATACCCGGCCTCCGACGATTTCGGCAGCTTGGCGCCGGGAATGGTCGACCAGGCCTCGATCGATTGCACGCGCGCCGCCTTGTTCGACGGCGAGAAGACGATCTCGTCGCCGACCGCGATGCGGCCCGCTTCGATGCGGCCGGCAATGATGCGGCGATTGTCGAACTTGTAGACGTCCTGCACCGGAAACCGCAGCGGACTGTCGACGGCGGCCGCGCTCGGCAGGAAGCTATCGAGCGCCTTCACGACGGTCGGACCCTTGTACCAGTTCATCGCGGTGGACGGCGTGACGATGTTGTCGCCCTCGCGCGCCGAAACCGGAATGACGAAAGTCGGCGTCACGCCGATCGACGTCAGATAATCGCGGTACTCGCTCTCGATGGCCGCAAATTTTTTCTGGTCGTAGCCGATCAGGTCCATCTTGTTGACCGCGACGGCGACCTGGCGAACGCCCATCAGATGCAACAGATAGCCGTGGCGCTTCGATTGTTCTTTCACGCCTTCGGCGGCGTCGATGATGAGCAGCGCCGCGTCGGACTGCGCCGCGCCGGTGATCATGTTCTTCAGGAATTCTTTGTGCCCCGGCGCGTCGATGATCGTGTAATCGCGCGCATCAGTCTTGAACCAGATCTGGCTGGTGTCGATCGTGATGCCCTGATCGCGCTCGGCCTGCAGCGCGTCCATAAGGAAGGCCCATTCGAAAGCGACGCCGCGCTTCTCCGAAATCGCCTTGATGGCTTCGTACTTGCCGTCCGGCAGCGAGCCCGTGTCGTGGAAGAGCCGTCCGACCAGCGTCGACTTGCCGTGATCGACATGGCCGACGATGACGATGCGCAGAAGATCGCGGACGGGCCTTGTGGCGGCGGTCGGCGCGACGGCGGCGAGTTTCACTTTGGCTTCGGTCATGTCTCGCGCCCCTTACAGATAGCCGTCGGCGCGGAGCCGCTCGAATGCATCTTCGGATTCATGGTCCATCGCGCGTCCCGAACGCTCGGAGACTTTCGTCGTCCTGAGCTCCTCGATGATCTCGTCGATGGTTGTTGCCGTGCTCGCAACCGGATTGGTGATGTCCTTGTCGCCGAGCGAGCGATAGCGTTTGCCGTCCTTGGCGAAATAAAGCGGGATCGTCGGAATCTGTTCGCGCTGCGTATAGAGCCAGATGTCGATTTCGGTCCAGTGCAGCAGCGGATGCACGCGCACATGCGTGCCCGCCGGGAAGTCGGTCTTGTACTGGTCCCAGAACTCGGGCGGCTGGTCCTTGAAGTCCCACTGGCCGGTCAGCCCGCGCGGGCTGAACACGCGCTCCTTGGCGCGCGTCGCTTCCTCGTCACGGCGGATGCCGGCGAAGAGCGCGTTGAAGCCGTGCTTCTTGATGGCGAGCTTCAGACCTTCGGTCTTGCGCGCGGCGGAACGCGCGGCCGGCGGCAGCGATTCGTCCGTCGCCTCGATCGGCGGGCACAGCTCGCGGATGAAGTTGAGGCCCCACTCCTTCGCATAACGGTCGCGGAACTCATACATCTCCGGAAATTTCTTTTCGGTGTCGACATGCATCACCGGAAACGGCACGTGACCGAAGAAGGCCTTGCGCGCGAGCCAGATCATCACGTTGGAATCTTTGCCGAGCGACCACAGCATCGCGATGTTCTCGATGCGGTTGAACGCTTCGCGGAAGATGTAGATGCTCTGGCTTTCCAGTTGGTCCAGACGGTCCATGCTCGGGCTCCTCGCTGGCCTGTCCGCCAGCGTCAATCGCGCGTAATATTACAACAAAAAACCGGGGTTATGTTTCCAGCCCGATATTTACGTGTGATTTAGACGCGCAAGGAGGCCTTTGCAAGGGCCAAAATCCGCATAGCTGCGCCCTTCGCCACAGATCCGGGCGGGACGCACTTATCCATCGGATTGGCGGGCTTAGCGGGCCCGCCTGTAAGCGGCCTGGGGTTTGCCGGTCCGCACAGCCGGAATGCGCTTGGAGCCCTTGCCGACGGGCCGATTGAGCGCCACGCGGGACTTCCCGGCGCCCGCGCCCGCCGACATGCGCTCGACGGCTTGCAGCAGCTTCTCGACCCGGTTTCTGGCCTGCATCGACGCCTCGTTGCTCGCCATGTCGCGAACCCAGCGGATGTTCTTGATGTGCAATGCCACGAGAATAGCAAACAGCAGCGCGGAGCCGATCAGCAGGATGGCGCTTTCCATCGTCATACTTTGCAGAAATTTGGCAGTGAGCATTATTTCCCCCCAGGGGCCGAACAAGACTGACAGCGCCGCTTGCACATTTCAGGCCTCGTCAGATGGTGCGGCCAAATCAGGATTTTTCGCAAGCGCCTGCCGCCATAGCCTGTCGTCGCGGCCAGATCAGAGGCAATTTGCCCAATTATGAGGCACGTGGTTAACGCCGCCAAATTCCCGGGCAGTTTCCGCCGCCCTGGCCTTCAAAGCCATCGACGGCCATTTTGGGGGTGTTAGGCCTCCCGAATTGGGGCAGAGTTTCGCCACAGGGGGCCGTTCGTGTGAGTCGACACCCGGGCGAAACAGAAAAGGAGACAGCCGTCAGGGCTGTTGTGGGGCATGGTCTTTCAGACAGGTTTCGATCTGCTGCGTCTCCAGGGCGATGTGCTTTGGGCGGGCGCCGAACTCACCGCCAAGATCGTCAGCGAGCCGTTTCTGGGCATGGCCGCCCGCAAGGGCGACGGCAAGACGCCGGTGATGACGCTGCCGGGCTTCACCGGCCCCGAATTCTCGATGCAGCCGCTCAACCGCTTTCTGAACGCCAACGGATATATCGCGCAGTCCTGGGGCCTCGGCACCAATCGCGGCATCCGCAACATGGAGCATATGGAAAACCTGTCGGCTGTACTCGGCAAGCGCGTTCGCCGGATCGCCGACGAGCATGGCCGCCCCGTGTCGCTGATCGGCCAGAGCCTCGGCGGCGTTTTCGCCCGCGAGCTCGCCCGCCGGTTCCCCAATGAAGTGGACCGTGTGATTACGCTGGGCAGCCCCGCGCATTTCGGCGAGGCGCCGAACACCGTCAATGCGATGGTCGCCCGCGTGATGGCGCTCTATACCGGCCGCGCCGTCGAGGATCTGCTCGAAGAAGCCGGCGATCTCGACTTCGACATTTCCCAGCCGCCGGCCGGCGTGCCGCTGGTTTCGATCTACAGCCTCTATGACGGCGTCGCGCCCGCCGCCACGACCAAGATTCCGGCGCGCTTCCTCCGCGACACCAAGGGCATTCCGCGCGAGAACATCGAGATCGTCTGTTCACACTGCGGCATGGGCGTGAACCCGCTGGTGCTGCTCGCCGTCGCCGACCGCCTGGCGCAGGACAAGACGAATTGGGTGCCCTTCGATCCCTTGAGCTACGGCTTCGGGCCTGTTAAGTACGCTTCGCGCTGGTTTTACCCATCGCGTTTGTCGCCCCGCACCGCCTGACCTCTAAACCCGGGTACACATGGACGCCATAGCAAGTCTGATCGAAGGCTACAGAGCCTTTCGAACCGGAACCTATCGCCAGAACGAAGAGCGCTATCGCGCGCTCGCGGCCAGGACACAAAAGCCAAAGGCGCTGATTATCGCCTGCTGTGACAGCCGCACCGACCCCTCTATGGTGCTGTCGGCCGATCCTGGCGAACTCTTCGTCATCCGCAACGTCGCCAATCTCGTGCCGCCCTACGAGCCGGACACGCATTACCACGGCACCAGCGCGGCGCTTGAATTCGGCATCACCGGCCTCGGCATCGCCGACCTCATCGTCATGGGCCATGCGCGCTGCGGCGGCATCGAGGCGCTCTACGAAAGCGATCGCGGCAATCCGCCCAACGGCGAATTCATATCGGGCTGGATGTCGCTGGCCCGCGGCGTCGCCGACGAGACGAAAAAGACCCATGCCCATCTCGACCGCGAGCAGACGCTGCGCGAAATGGAAAAGCGCGCCGTCGTCGCCTCGCTGGAAAGATTGCGCACCTTCCCCTTCGTCCGCGAACGCGAAGCCGATGGCCGCCTGCGCCTGCATGGCTGGTTCTACGGCATCGGCTCCGGCGTGCTGTCCGTCTACGACCAGGCGACGGACCGCTTCAGCGACGTGCCCGACCGGGCCTGATCCCAGATCATTCGCCGCCAATAGACGACGAGCGCCGATCCGGGAATGAGGTGCAATCTTGCCCGATTCTCGCGGTCTGCCGTCGAAACCTGAGCCGCATCTTTAACCGTTCCTTACCGCGAAGGCCCTAGGATCGGCCAATCCGCCGGACGCTGGCGGCGCGAACCGGAGCGGCGCGGCCGATGTTTCCGACCTTCGACAACAGAAAGCATGGGCCGGCCTTTCAGCCGAACGGCTGGCATTTGCTGATGGTCCTGTGCGCCAGTCTTCTCGCCTGCCATCTTTGGGTGCTGGGTCAATCGCTGCGCGGCGGGCTCTGGATCGTCGGCCTTGATGGTGTGCCGCGCCAAATCGATTTCAACGCCTATTGGGCTGCGGGCCGTTTCATCGCCGAGGGCCATGCGGCGTCGGCCTACAATGCGACCGAACTTGCCGGCCTGCTCACACGGAACTTCGGCGACGCACTTGCCGGCGCCAACTTTCCTTTTTTCTATCCGCCGCTTTTCCTCTTCGCCGTCGCGCCGCTTGGACTTTTTCCCTATGCGCTCGCCGCCGCGCTCTGGATCGGCGCGACCCTCGTCGCCTATCTCGCCGCGATGCGCGCGATCCTGCC
Source organism: Parvibaculum sp. (assembly GCA_036384055.1). Lineage (GTDB taxonomy): Bacteria > Pseudomonadota > Alphaproteobacteria > Parvibaculales > Parvibaculaceae > Parvibaculum. Next base: position 12,671 of record DASVNC010000274.1, on the reverse strand, counting down.
GCGCCGTGAAATCCTTCTCCTCGCGCTCGCCGCGCCCGCCATGCTCTGGTGCATCTGCGTCGGTCAGAACGGCTTGCTGACGGCGGCGCTGGCGGGCGGCGCGCTCGCGCTTCTCGACCGCCGCCCCGTCGCCGCCGGAATATTGTTCGGCGCGCTGGCCTACAAACCGCAATTCGGCGTGCTGATTCCGCTCGTCCTCGTCGCCACCGGCCGCTGGCGGACCTTCTTCAGCGCCGCCGCGACGGTCGCCGCCTTGCTCGCGCTGAGCGGCTTCGCCTTCGGCTGGAATGTCTTTCCGGCCTTCATCGACGCCATGAACGCCGCCAATGCGAGCCTGCTCGGCCGCGGCGCATTGCCCTGGTTCAAGATGCAGAGCGTCTACGGCTTCGTCCGCATGTTGGGATTTGGCGCGCCCGCCGCCTGGGCGGTCCACGGCGCCATCGCACTGGCAGTGGCTGCCGCGACGCTGGCGCTATGGCGGAGCAAGGCTTCGCCCGAGATCAAGGCGGCGGCGCTCGCCACCGCCATGCTCGTCGTCTCGCCCTATAGCTGCATCTACGATCTGCCGCTGGTCACCGTGCCGGTCGTCTTCCTGATCCGCGACGGCCTCGCGCGCCCGCTGAGCCTTGCCGAGAAGCTCGCCCTCGGCGCCGCCTATATGCTGCCGCTGGTCTTTCCCGAGGTGCATTTCCCCGTCGGGCCGGCGATCTATCTGCTGCTGACAGGCGTGATCTTCGTGCGCTGGCGGCAGACTTCGCCCTTCGAGCATCGATTCTTGGAATATGGCTGGCTCGCCGAGCCGTAGCTCGAAGAGCGAAGGCTGGTGGGTCCGCCGGGGCTCGAACCCGGGACAACTCGATTAAAAGTCGAGTGCTCTACCAGCTGAGCTACGGACCCCTCGCCGGAAGTGGCCGGAACCTAGCGGCGCAGCCCCTGCCGGTCAACCGCGCGCAATAGTCTCACAAAACCTCGATGTCGCCCGCCGCCTGATCCCGCTTGAAATCCGCCGTGAAAGCGTCGAGCCGGCCCTCGGCGATGGCCGCTCTGAGGCCCGCCATCAGCTCCTGATAATAGGCGATGTTGATCCAGCTCACGAGCATGGAGCCCAGCATCTCGCCCGATTTGACGAGGTGATGCAGATAGGCGCGGGAATAGTCGCGCGCGGCGGGACAGGCGCTTTCCGGATCGAGCGGGCGTGGGTCTTTGGCGTGCCGCGCATTCTTCAGGTTGATCCGGCCCATGCGGGTGAAGGCGAGCCCATGCCGCCCGTTGCGCGTCGGCATGACGCAATCGAACATGTCGATGCCGCGCCGCACGCTTTCGACCAGATCGTCGGGCGTGCCGACCCCCATCAGATAGTGCGGGCGATCCTCGGGCAGGAGCGGCGCGGTGACGTCGAGCATCCGCAGCATCTCGGTCTGGCCCTCGCCGACCGCGAGCCCGCCGATGGCATAACCGTCGAAGCCGATATCCGTCAGCCCCTCGACCGAGCGGGCGCGCAGATCGGGATAGACGCTGCCCTGCACGATGCCGAAAAGCGCCTGGCCTTCTTTGCGATGCGGCTGCGCCTCGAAGGCGGCCTTCGAGCGCTTCGCCCAGCGCAGCGACAGCTCCATCGAGACGCGCGCTTCTTCCGCCGTCGAGGGAAAGGGCGTACATTCGTCGAGCTGCATCTGGATGTCGGAGCCAAGCAGACACTGGATTTCAATGCTGCGCTCCGGCGTCAGCAGATGCCGCGAGCCGTCGAGATGCGAGGCGAAGGTGACGCCCTCCTCCGTCATCTTGCGCAAGCCCGTCAGCGACATGACCTGAAAGCCGCCGCTGTCGGTCAGGATCGGATGCGGCCAGTTGGCGAATTTGTGCAGGCCGCCCAGCGCCGCGACTTCTTCCGCGCCCGGCCGGAGCATCAGGTGATAGGTGTTGCCCAGAATGATGTCGGCGCCCGCGCCGCGCACCTGATCCATGTAAAGGGCCTTCACCGTCCCCGCCGTGCCGACCGGCATGAAGGCAGGCGTGCGGATGTCGCCGCGCGGCGTATGAATGACGCCGCTGCGCGCCGCGCCGTCTTTCGCCTTGATCTCGAAGCTGAACGCGCTCATGCGCCCTCGCCGCGATAGATGAGTGAGGTGTCGCCGTAGGAATAGAAACGGTAGCGGGCCGCAATGGCATGCGCGTAGGCGCGTTTCATTTCGTCGGTGCCGCGCAGCGCGCTCACCAGCATGAAAAGCGTCGAGCGCGGCAGGTGGAAATTCGTCATCAGCATGTCCACGGCCCGGAACTTGTATCCCGGTGTAATGAAAATATCGGTCTCGTCGCGGAAGGGACGAACCTGCCCGTCTTCCGCCGCCGCGCTTTCGAGAAGCCTGAGCGACGTCGTGCCGATGGCGACGATGCGCCCGCCGCGCGCCTTCGCCGCGTTGATCGCATCGGCCTCCCCGGGCGAGATTTCACCCCATTCGGCATGCATCTTATGGGCTTCCGTCGTCTCCGCCGCAACCGGGAGAAAAGTTCCCGCGCCGACATGCAGCGTCACCCGCACGCTGGCGATGCCACGGGCCTCTATGGCGGCGAGAAGCTCCGGCGTGAAATGGAGCCCCGCCGTCGGCGCCGCGACCGCGCCCAGCTCGCGCGCATAAAGCGTCTGATAGTCGGCAAGGTCCGCCTCGTCCGTCTCGCGTTTGCGCGCGATATAAGGCGGCAGCGGCATTTCGCCTGCGAGTGCAATGGCGCTGTCGAGTTTCGCGCCCGCTTCGGAAAACCGCAGCAGCGTCTCGCCGCCCTCACCGCGCCCCTCGATCGTGGCCGACAGTCCGTGCCGAAATTCGATGCGCTCGCCGGGCTTCAGCTTCTTTGCCGGACGGGTGAAGGCGCGCCAGGCGTCGGCGCCTTCGCGCTTGTGGAGCAGAGCCTCGATCTTCGCTTCCGTCTCGCCGCGAACGCGCTTGCCGAAAAGCCGCGCCGGGATGACCCGCGTGTCGTTGAAGACGAGAAGATCGCCCGCGCGCAGATAGTCCGGCAGATCGCGCACGCCCCTGTCGGTGAGTTGCCCCTGCTCCGGACCGACGACGAGCATCCGCGCCGCGTCGCGCGGCCGCGCCGGCCTGAGCGCGATCAGCTCTTCGGGAAGATCGAAGTCGAATTCATCAACACGCATGATGGATGCCGCGCATGGCCGGATAAGCACCGGGGGCCTTTCGGCCCCCGCGCTCTCACTCCGTCACATCCGCCGCGACGCGCATCTTCACGATGCGGTCGGGGTCGCGCACGGGCTCGCCGCGCTTGATCTTGTCCACGAACTCCATGCCCGACGTGACCTTGCCCCAGACCGTGTACTGCTTGTCGAGGAAACGGGCGTCGTCGAAGACGATGAAGAACTGGCTGTCGCCGCTGTTGGGATCCTGCGAACGCGCCATCGAGCAGACGCCGCGCACATGCGGCTCGGACGAAAACTCGGCGGGGAGTTTCTTGCCGGAGCCGCCCGTGCCCGTGCCGGTCGGATCGCCGCCCTGCGCCATGAAACCGTCGATGACGCGGTGGAAGACGATGCCGTCATAGAAGCCTTCGCGGGCGAGTTCCTTGATCCGCGCCACATGCTTGGGCGCGAGATCCGGACGCAGTTCGATTTCGACGCGGCCATGCGTCAGATCGAGATAGAGAGTGTTTTCCTTGTCGCTCATTGCTGCCTCAATTCTTTTTGTCGGCGTCCGCTGCCACTTGCATTTTGATGATCTTGTCGGGATCGGTCGGCGGCTCGCCGCGTTTGATCTTGTCGACGAATTCCATGCCCTCGACGACCCGTCCGAACAGCGTGTATTTGCCGTCGAGGAAGCTCGCATCGTCGAAGCAGATGAAAAACTGGCTGTTGGCGCTGTCGGGATCGTTCGCCCGCGCCATGCCGACCGCGCCGCGGTCGAAAATCTCGTCGCTGAATTCGGCCTTGAGGTCCGGCAGCGGCGAGCCGCCGGCGCCCGTGCCGGTCGGATCGCCCGTCTGCGCCATGAAGCCGTCGATGACGCGGTGGAACGTCAGGCCGTTATAGAAGCCCTTGCGCGTCAGCTCCTTGATGCGCTTCACATGCTCGGGCGCGATCTTGGGCAGAAGTTCGATCGTCACGCGGCCGTCTTTCAGGTCCATGTAGATCGTATTCTCGGGGTCGAAAGCGAAGGCGCTGCTCGACATCGCCATAAACGCGATGAACGCCAACGCCAGGCCGGTCAGACGACGCATATTCCTCTCCTCGGTTATGTCTTGCCCGTCTTGGCGAGTTTGGCCACCCGCGCCAGAACTTTCTTCTCAACGCGCCGGGGCACGAAAGCGGAGACGTCGCCGCCCATGCCGGCGATCTGGCGCACCAGCGTCGACGAAATGAACTGCGTTTCGGGCGAGGCGGCCAGAAACACCGTCTCGACGCGCGGATTCATGGTCCGGTTCATGCCCACCATCTGCACTTCGTACTCGTAATCGATGCCGCCGCGCAATCCGCGAATGATGACGTTGGCGCCGTGTGCGTCAGCCGCATCGACGACCAGCCCGGAAAACGACGCGGTCGTGATCCGCGAACCGAGTTTCCGCGCGATGGGCCCGGCTTCCGCCTCGATCAGCGCCGCGCGTTCGTCGAACGAAAGCATCGGCGTCTTGGTCGCGTTGACGCCGATGGCGACCACCAGATGATCGACCAGCGCCAGCGCGCGCCGGATGATGTCGAGATGTCCGTTGGTCATCGGGTCGAAGGTTCCCGGATAAAGCCCAACGCGCTGCTTTTTTGGCGCCATGCCCCCGCCTTCCTATTCCCCGTTGTCGCCGCTGTCGGCGGCCTCGATGATCCGCTCGACCGACACGACGCGCTCGTCCGCCGTCGTGCGGAAGATGGTCACGCCCTGCGTTGCGCGGCCCGCGATGCGCACATCGTCGACCGGACAGCGGATGAGCTGGCCTGCATCGGTGACGAGCATGATCTGGTCGTGTTCCTCGACCGGGAACGAGGCGACGAGCTTTCCGTTCCGCGCCGTCACCGTCATAGCGATGATGCCCTTGCCGCCGCGGCCCGAGACCCGGTAGTCGTAGGACGACGAGCGTTTGCCATAGCCTTTTTCACTGACGGTCAGCACGAACTGTTCGCGGGCGCCAAGTTCGGCATAGCGGTCCTGCGACAGCGTCAGCTCGATCTCGCCCGGCGTTTCGTCGTCGCCTTCCTCGGCCTCAACAATTTCGGCCTCGGCATCTTCCGTCTCGCCGGTCATGGCGCGGCGCATCGCGGTTGCCTGACGCAAATAGGCGCGGGCCTCTGCCGTGGTCACTTCGACGTGGCGCAGGATCGTCATGGCGATGATTTCGTCGCCGCCGTCGAGCTTGACGCCGCGCACGCCGGTCGATGTGCGGCCGGAGAAGACGCGCACGTCGGTGACGGGGAAGCGGATCGAACGTCCGTTCGCCGTCGTCAGCAGCACGTCGTCATGCTCGGTGCAGATCTGGACGCCGACGATCTTGTCGCCGTCCTCTTCGAGCTTCATCGCAATCTTGCCGTTGCGGTTGATCTGGACGAAATCCGACAGCTCGTTGCGCCGGACGCCGCCCGAGCGCGTGGCAAAAATGATGTGCAGCTTCGCCCAGCTCGTCTCGTCTTCGGGCATCGGCATGATGGTGGTGATCGTCTCGCCCTGCTGCAAGGGCAGAAGGTTGATCATCGCCTTGCCGCGCGCCTGCGGCGTCGAGGCCGGGAGGCGCCAGACCTTCAGCTTGTAGACCATGCCGGTCGAGGAGAAGAAGAGAATGGGCGTATGCGTATTCGCAACAAAGAGCCGCGTGACGAAATCTTCGTCCTTCGTCGCCATGCCGGCGCGTCCGCGCCCGCCGCGCCGCTGCGCCCGATAGGTCGAAAGCGGCACGCGCTTGATATAGCCCTGATGGCTGACGGTGACGACCATATCCTCCCGCTGGATCAGGTCTTCGTCCTCGAACTCGCCTTCGGCTTCCACGATCTCGGTTTTGCGCGGGGTCGCGAACTCGTCCTTGATGCCCGCGAGCTCGGTGCGGATGATCGTCAGCACCCGCTCGCGCGACCGCAGAATGTCGAGATAGTCGGCGATCTTCTTGCCGAGCTCGGTCAGCTCATCGGCGATTTCGTCGCGGCCGAGCGCCGTCAGGCGCTGCAGACGCAGATCGAGGATTGCCTTGGTCTGGGCGTCGGAAAGCCTGTAGGTGCCCTCCTCCGACAGCTTGTGGCGCGGATCGGCGATCAGCACGATCAGCGGCTCAATGTCTTTCGCCGGCCAGTCGCGCGCCATCAACCTTTCGCGCGCCGCCGCCGGATCGGGCGCGGTGCGAATGAGGTGGATCACCTCGTCGATATTGGCGACCGCGATGGCCAGGCCGACCAACACATGGGCGCGGTCGCGCGCCTTGTTGAGTTCGAACTTCGTCCGCCGCGTCACGACCTCTTCGCGGAAGCGCGTAAAGGCCAGCAGCAGCTGCTTCAGGTTCATCAGCTCCGGGCGGCCATTGTCCAGCGCCAGCATGTTGGCGCTGAAGCTCGACTGAAGCTGGGAGTGGCGATAGAGCTGGTTCAGCACGACGTCGGGCATGGCGTCGCGCTTCAGTTCGATGACCACACGCATGCCGTCGCGGTCGGATTCGTCGCGCAGATCGGAAATGCCGTCGATCTTCTTGTCGCGCACCAGTTCGGCGATGCGCTCGATCATCGACGTCTTGTTCACCTGATAGGGAATCTCGGTGACGATGATGGCGAGCCTGTCGCGCTTGCCTTCCTCGATCTCGACACGGCCCCTGACCGTGATCGAGCCGCGGCCGGTATGCAGCGCCGAACGCGCCCCGGCCCGGCCGATCATCAACCCGCCGGTCGGGAAGTCAGGCCCCGGCACCAGGTCGATCAGCTCGTCCAGTGTGATCGCCGGATTGTCGATCAGCGCGATGCAGGCATCGATGATCTCGCCCAGATTGTGCGGCGGCACGTTCGTCGCCATGCCGACGGCGATGCCGGCCGCGCCGTTGACCAGCAGGTTCGGCAGCTCGGCGGGCAGAACCTTCGGTTCCTTCTCCGAGCCGTCGTAATTGTCCTGGAAATCGACCGTATCCTTGTCGATATCGTTGATGAGCGCATGCGCCGCCTTGGCCATGCGGACTTCGGTGTAACGCATGGCGGCCGGCGGATCGCCGTCGATCGAGCCGAAATTGCCCTGGCCGTCGAGCAGCGGCAGGCGCATCGAGAAGGACTGCGCCATGCGCACCAGCGCGTCGTAGATCGACTGGTCGCCATGCGGATGATATTTACCGATGACGTCGCCGACGACGCGGGCGGACTTGCGATAGGGCTTGTTCCAGTCGTAGCCGTTCTCGTTCATCGAGAAGAGAATGCGGCGATGCACCGGCTTCAACCCGTCGCGCGCATCGGGCAGCGCCCGGCTGACGATCACGCTCATCGCGTAATCAAGATAGGAGCGGCGCATCTCGTCTTCGACGGCTATCGGCGTGACATCGCGCTCCGGCGGCACGCCCGATGCGCCGTCGCCGGCGCCTGAACCGCCCAAACCGCCTCCGTTGCCCGGGGCTGGCTCGTCACCCGGAATGTCGCTGCCTGACGTGTCGGACAAATGCTTTTCTAACGTTGGAGGGCGCCTGCAATTTGAATCGCAAGGCGCCCGAACGGACCTGAAAAAGGCGTCTCCGGCGACCGCCGAATCCCCTCAATGAACTGTCACGCAGACTATCAGGTCCGGCTTTTTCCGGCAACTTCAAACGCCCGGAAACAGCCGCCGCAACCCATTGAAATTAAAAAAGAAATTAGCCGCGTTTCAAAGCCGCCCCGGGACCGGAAATCGCTTGAGCTCCTGGATCCTCGGGACGAGCCGAAGACCCATCTTCCTCCGCGAAAAAGGCTAGAACGGAATCTCGTCGTCCAGGTCTTGCGCGAAGTTGGCTTTCGAGCCGCCGGATGCGCGTCCACCGCCCGAGCTGCTGCCGTAATCGTCGCCGCCATACTCGCCGCCGCTGGCGCCGGTACCCGCGCCGCCGCCCTTGCCGTCCAGCATGGTCAGCACCGAGTTGAAACCCTGCAGCACGATTTCGGTCGAGTATTTCTCGACGCCCGCCTGATCGGTCCATTTGCGCGTCTGCAGCGCGCCTTCGATGTAGAGCTTGGCGCCCTTCTTCACATATTGCTCGACGACCTTGCACAGGCCTTCGTTGAAGATGACGACCCGGTGCCATTCGGTCTTTTCGCGGCGCTCGCCGGAATTCTTGTCGCGCCAGCTTTCGGAGGTGGCGATGCGCAGATTGGCGATTGGGCGGCCATCCTGCGTGCGGCGGATTTCAGGATCGGCGCCGACATTGCCGATGAGAATGACCTTGTTCACGCTGCCTGCCATGTTCGCTTCCTTTGCCGCCGCCAATTAGAAATTCAGTTCGATTTCGGGGACTCTATCGCCATCTACGCCGGAAGTCGCAAGCTGCCGTCCGGATCGGCGAAACAGCCTGAATAGCCGCCCCAGAAAACCTTTTGTGCCGGTTTCAGGATGCGCGCGCCAGCCCGCACAGCTTCCGTCAGCAATTGATCCACAGCTTCTTGCGTGCGGACGTTCTGGGCGAGCGCGATGCCGCCGAATCCGGCCCGGGCCGGGCTCCGCGAGCCCCGCATTCTCGGCCAGCGGCGCTTCCGCCAAAAAGTTCCTATATTGTTCTCATTTGTGGCCGCGAATTGCAAGCATCGCCGTTTTGTTTTTCTCCTGAATCGCATCCGTTCAAATGCAAACCGGCAAGTTAACGCAATAGCAAACCGGGAAGCGGAAATTGAGGCGGGTAAAAGCCAACGATGGACAGGGGCAATGTCGGACACCGCAGCAGTCTCGCTCGCCGAACGCGAAGATATGGCCGACCGGTGGCTGCCGCTGACCCAAACGCTTTTCGAGCATCGTCATTTCCATTTGTTTTGCGCCTACTACCTCGTCACAGCCTGGTTGCTTCTGGCGCTCGCCATACCCGATGCCGGAACGGTCATCGCTGACGGCCTGGCGACGGGCTTCGGTGCCGACGTCTTGATGCTCGGCGTCGCCTTTCTCGGCTGGCTTTTATATTTTTTCGTCGCGACCCGGCCCGAACGTCCGATCGCCGCGCTGAGCGAAGCTCTATCGGCCAGATTTCTGAACGGCGCCGCGCTTGCGCGGACGCTGCCGACGTTCGTGATGATCTCGGCCGTCATCGGCACATTCATGGGTCTGAAGACCCAGATTCCACGCATTCATCCCTTCTCCTATGACGAGCCGATCATCCAGCTCACCAGCGCAATCACGGGCGGCAAGTTCGCCTGGCAATATCTCCTGACCTATTTCGGCGCGCCCTGGATCATCGAGATGCTGTGCCAGGTTTATTACCTCTGGTTCCCTATTCTCTATGGCGTCTTTGTCTGGCAACTGTTTTCAACGCGCGACGATCGCCTGCGCCTGCAATTCATTCTGACGATAGCCGTCTGTTGGGGGCTTATTGGTTCGTTCGCGGCATTGGCGTTCTCCTCGGCGGGACCTGCCTTCCTGCCGGCGCTATGGGCAAAGCCAACGCCCTTCGACGGGTTGCTCCAACATCTCGAGCACATCCGCGAAGGCAATCACGAAATCGTCGCCCTGCAGGTGCGCGATACGCTTTGGCAGGCATATGTCGCTCATTCCGATATCGGCGGCAGCGGCATCTCCGCCATGCCGAGCATGCATGTGACGATGGCGACGGTTCTTGCCCTGTTTGGATGGCGGATCGGCAGGATCGCCGGCGTCGCACTGACCTTGTTTGCCGCCCTGATTTTCATTGGCTCGATTTTGCTGGGTTTTCACTACGCGCTCGACGGCGATGCCGGCGCGCTCGCCGCCGCCGTAATCTGGTATTTGAGCGGCCATATGGCGAAAATCGCCTATCCCGCGCCTGAGCAATCGCGGCCGCGATAGTTCTCATTTTGTTCTAGACAAAAAGCCAATCCGGCCGACAATGACCGAACTGTCGGAATCGTTGCCGTTTGGGTTGCGCCCCTGCGGCCCTCGCGCCCGCTTGTCAGCGGTGCCGGATCACTTACATTGCAGGTGCGAATGCCCCCCTCACGTTCTTCGACGAGAAAGCGCCACATGGCTGAAGACGCAGCGCGCGCCCGGTCGCCGCGCGGTTCCACCGCCGGTTCGAAGGTGCTCGCCATCCGCGGCGCCCGCGAACACAACCTCAAGAACATCTCGCTCGAACTGCCGCGCGACCAGCTGATCGTCATCACGGGGCTGTCGGGCTCCGGTAAATCATCGCTCGCCTTCGACACCATCTATGCCGAGGGCCAGCGCCGCTATGTCGAAAGCCTGTCGGCTTATGCGCGCCAGTTCCTCGAAATGATGCAGAAGCCGGACGTCGATCAGATCGACGGCCTGTCGCCCGCCATTTCGATCGAGCAGAAGACGACCTCGCGCAATCCGCGCTCGACCGTCGGCACCGTCACCGAGATCTACGACTACATGCGTCTTCTCTGGGCGCGCATCGGCATTCCCTATTCGCCGGCAACGGGCCTGCCCATCGAAAGCCAGACGGTCAGCCAGATGGTCGACCGCGTCTTGGCGCTGGAGGAAGGCACCCGGCTCTACCTGATGGCGCCGATGATCCGCGGCCGCAAGGGCGAGTACCGCAAGGAATTCGCCGACCTGCAGAAGAAGGGCTTCCAGCGCGTCAAGGTCGACGGCACTTTCCACGAGATCGACGCCGTGCCCGCGCTCAACAAGAAGCTGAAGCATGACATCGACGTGGTGGTGGACCGCATCGTCGTGCGCGGCGATCTCGGCAACCGGCTGGCGGACTCCTTCGAGATCGCCCTCGGCCTTGCCGACGGCATCGCCGTGATCGAATTCGCCGACGTGCCGAAAAAAGGCGCGGAGCCCGAGCGCATCATTTTCTCGTCGCGCTTCGCCTGCCCCGTCTCCGGCTTCACTATCGACGAAATCGAGCCGCGTCTCTTTTCCTTCAACAATCCCTTCGGCGCCTGCCCCGCCTGCGACGGCCTCGGCACGCAGCACTACATGGACCCCGATCTGGTCGTGCCGGATCACGGGCTCTCTCTGCGGCAAGGCGCCATCGCGCCCTGGTCGAAATCGACCTCGCCCTACTACACCCAGACGCTGGACAGCCTCGCCAAGCAGTTCAAATTCTCGGTGACCGTTCCCTGGTCGCAGCTGCCGAGGAAAGCGCAGGACATCATCCTGAACGGCTCGGGCGAAGATCCCGTGACCTTCGCCTATGACGACGGGATGCGCTCCTACAAAACGACGAAGCCCTTCGAGGGCGTGATCCCCAATCTCGAACGCCGTTGGCGCGAGACCGACAGCGCCTGGTCGCGCGAAGAGATCGAACGCTTTCAGGGCATCACGCGCTGCGACGTCTGCAACGGCTACCGCCTGAAGCCCGAGGCGCTGGCCGTCAAGGTCGACAAGCTGCATATCGGCCAGGTCACGGAAATGTCGATCCGCGACGCCGACCGCTGGTTCGCCGAAGTCTCCCAGCACCTGACCCCGAAACAGAACGAGATCGCCGGCCGCGTGCTGAAGGAAATCCGCGAGCGCCTGCACTTCCTGAACAACGTCGGTCTGGAATATCTGACGCTGGGCCGCAACTCCGGCACGCTGTCCGGCGGCGAGAGCCAACGCATCCGGTTGGCTTCGCAGATCGGCTCCGGCCTCACCGGCGTTCTCTACGTGCTGGACGAGCCCTCCATCGGTCTGCATCAGCGCGACAACGACCGCCTGCTCGAAACGCTGAAGCGCCTGCGCGATCTCGGCAACACCGTCATCGTCGTCGAGCATGACGAAGACGCGATCCGTATCGCCGATCACGTGGTCGACATCGGCCCCGGCGCGGGCATTCACGGCGGCGAGATCATCGCCGAGGGAACGCCAGAAGACATCATGGCGAACCCGAACAGCCTGACGGGCCAGTATCTCACCGGCTTCCGCCAGATCGATGTGCCGGCGACGCGCCGCAAGGGCAACGGCAAGTCGCTGAAAGTGACGGGCGCCAAAGAGAACAATCTGAAGAACGTCACCGCCGAAATTCCGCTCGGCACGTTCACATGCGTCACCGGCGTTTCCGGCGGCGGCAAGTCGACGCTGCTGATCGAGACGATCTACAAGGCCGTCTCGCGCCGCTTGAACAACACGCGCGAACATCCCGGCGTCTTCGACGAATTGTTCGGCCTCGAATATCTCGACAAGATCATCGACATCGATCAGTCGCCCATCGGCCGCACGCCGCGCTCGAACCCGGCGACCTATACGGGTGCCTTCACCTTCATCCGCGACTGGTTCGCCGAACTGCCCGAAAGCCGCGCCCGCGGCTACAAGGCCGGACGTTTCTCCTTCAACGTCAAGGGTGGCCGCTGCGAAGCCTGCCAGGGCGACGGCGTCATCAAGATCGAGATGCACTTCCTGCCCGACGTCTATGTCGAATGCGACACCTGCCACGGCCATCGCTACAACCGCGAAACGCTGGAAGTGAAGTTCAAGGGCAAATCCATCGCCGACGTGCTGGAAATGACGGTCGACGAGGCCGCCGACTTCTTCAAGGCCGTGCCGGCGGTGCGCGAAAAAATGGAAGTGCTGCAGCGCGTCGGCCTCACCTACATCAAGGTCGGTCAGCAGGCGACGACGCTG
>DASVNC010000273.1:0-8868 GCA_036384055.1 Parvibaculum sp. | reverse complement strand
CGCCTGCGACAGCGGCGTCTCATGAGCCTGATCCGACGCGAAACTGTTCAACGGAGCCCCCGCCCGGCTTTCAGAACTTCACCATCACATGCCGGACGACGGAATAATCTTCCAGCGCATAGGCCGAGAGATCCTTTCCGTAGCCCGATGATTTCATGCCGCCATGCGGCATCTCGTTGGCGAGCATGAAATGCGTGTTGATCCATGTGCAGCCGTATTGCAGCCGCGCGGCGGTCGCCATCGCCTTGGAAATATCCCTGGTCCAGACCGACGAGGCGAGGCCGTACTGGCTGTCATTCGCCCATGACACGGCCTGGTCGACATCGCTGAAGCGCGTGATCGACACGACAGGCCCGAAGACCTCGCGCTGCACGATCTCGTCTTCCTGTCTGGCGCCGACAATGACCGTCGGCTCGTAGAAAAAGCCATTGCCCGCGCCGGCCTTGCCGCCGGTCGCAATCTCGACATGCTTCAGCGCGCGGGCGCGTTCGACGAAGCTTGAGACGCGGGCGCGCTGCCGCTCGCTGATGAGCGGCCCGACTTCCACGTCCGGCTCGTCCGGCAGCCCGAACTTGATGGTCGAGGCGGCGCTGGCGAGATCGGCGGCGAGCTTGTCATAGACCTTGGCGCCCGCATAAATGCGGCAAGCCGCCGTGCAGTCCTGCCCGGCATTGTAATAGCCGAAGGTGCGAACGCCTTCGACCACTGCGTCGATGTCCGCATCGTCGAAAACGATGACCGGCGCCTTGCCGCCAAGCTCCAGATGCGTGCGTTTCAAGGTGCCGGTGGCCGCTTCCAGCACCTTGCGCCCCGTGGCGATGTCGCCGGTGAGCGACGTCATGTGGACGCCGGGATGCGAAACGAGCGGCGCGCCGACATTCTCGCCCCGGCCGAGCACGAGGTTCCAGACGCCGCCGGGAAAAAGCTCGGCCATGATCTCGGCGAGCTTCAGCGCCGTGAGCGGCGTTTGTTCCGACGGCTTCAGGATGACGGCATTGCCCGCCGCCAGCGCCGGCGCGATCTTCCATGCCGCCATCATCAAGGGATAGTTCCACGGCGCGATCGAAGCGACGACGCCCACGGGGTCGCGGCGGATCATGCTGGTATGCCCCGGCAGATATTCGCCCGCCGCGCTCCCCGTCATGCAGCGCGCCGCGCCGGCAAAAAAGCGAAAGCAATCGACGACGGCGGGAATCTCGTCTTCGAGAACGCGGCGATAGGGTTTGCCGCAGTTGAGGCTTTCGAGCTTCGCAAAACCTTCGGCATCGGCCTCGATCCGGTCGGCGAGCTTCAGCAACAGGCCCGAGCGTTCGCCGGGCGTCGTCCGCCCCCAGCTCTGGAAGGCATGCGCGGCGGCGGCGACCGCCTTGTCGATCTGCGTTTTGGAAGCCGAGGGAATTTTCGCGATCAGCGCCCCGGTCGCCGGGTTGAGAATCTCTTCGTCCGGACCTTCGCCCGCCACGAACTCGCCGCCGATAAAAAGTCTGGTCTGCATCCCGCCCTCCTCTGGGGGCCGCCGGACGGACCAGAAATCCTTTGAAAACCAGCAGCTTGCGGGCTTTCAGGAGCCTGGACGCGCAGTCTGGCGGGCCGTTGAGGAATGCTAGGACAGCAACATATCGATTGAAAATCGGAAAATCAGTCGCGCTTGTTCTGAAAATCAGATGTCTGACAGGCCGCTCATGCGCCTTGCCGCTTGCGGCCCTGAGGCGGGCTGTATTCCCGGCACATATCGACGAACTGGCTGGCCGTCGGCCGCAAGGGCGCGCCGCGCCGCCAGACAAGGCCGACATCGACGGTCGGGATGGGGTTGGCGAGTTCCCGCGCCTCGACCCTGTCGCCGTCGAGCGACCAGGGCCGGTAGGCCATGTCGGGCAGCGTCGCCAGCCCGACGCCCATGCCGACCAGGCTGCGGACCGCTTCGACCGATGCGGTCCTGAGCACGATGTTCGGCGTCAGCCCTTCTTCCTGCCAATAGGCCGTCGTCGTCTCGATCAGTTCATCGACCGCCAGCATGATGAGGGGCTCGGTGGCAAGTTCCGCCAGCGTCAGCACGTTGCCGGCGGCGAGCGGATGCCCCGCCGGCAGCCAGATGCGCCAGGGCGAGCGGATCAGCACTTCGGATTCGAGCGCCTGCCGGTCCTGCAGGTTGGAAACGAGAAGCAGCGCCACATCGAGCTCGCCATTGACCAGCAGATGTTCAAGATAGGTCCGCTCGTCCTCGACCACCCGCACATCGACATGCGGAAAGACCCGGCGATAGCGCGCCAGCAGATCGGCGAGGTAATAGCCCGACACCATATGCGTCACGCCGACATTGAGGTCGCCCTCGACCGCTTCGGGCCGCACGCTCACCGCCCGCTGCGCATCGGCCACCGCCGCCATGATGCGCCGCGCGTGAAGCACGAGCTGGTGCCCCTCATGGGTCAGCCGCACACCCTTGGCGTGCCGCACGAACAGGCTCGCGCCCGTTTCATATTCAAGCGCCTGGATCGCCGAAGTGATCGCCGATTGCGAAATGCCGAGCTCCTGCGCCGCCCGGGAAACGGACTCGGTTTCGGCGGCGGCGATGAAATAGCGGATCTGGCGGAGGTTCATGAGATGTCACTCTAGCGGAACGCGCCGCGCGGCGGCGTCATTTTCCGCGCATCCGCTCGAGCAGCGACGCCGTCGGAAACCCGTCCGGCGGCAGTCCGGCCGATTTCTGATAATTGCGGATGGCCTTGCGTGTATTGAACCCGATCACGGCATCGGGCTTGCCGACATCGTAGCCCTTGGCATTGAGCAGCGCCTGCAATTCCTCGCGCTCCGAGCGCGTCAGCACGCGCTCCTCCGTCGGCCAGCGGCCGCGTATCTCGCCCGCGCCGCGGAAGCGGTCGGCGAGCAGGCTGACCGCCAGCGCATAGGATGTCGAATTGTTGTAGACGAGGATCGTCCGGAAATTCTTCATCACAAGGAAGGCTGGCCCCTTGTACCCGGCGGGCAGAAGCAGCGAGGCCCCCGCCTCTTCGTCCGTCGCGCCGAAGCGCCGCCCGTCGGCCCGCTTGATGCCGAGCTTTTCCCATGCGGAAACGGATTTCGTCAGCCCCATGTCGGCCAGCATGTAATCGAAGCCGACCGGCATCGTCACCTCATAGCCCCAGCGCCCGCCGGTCTCCCAGCCGGAGACTTGCAGATATTGCGCGGTCGAGGCCAGCGTGTCCGCTGTCGAATGCCAGATGTCGCGCTTGCCGTCGCCGTCGAAATCGACGGCGTGCGCCAGATAGGTCGTCGGGATGAATTGCGTCTGCCCCATCGCGCCCGCCCAGGAGCCGGTCATCTCCTCGGGCTGGATGTCGCCCGCCTGAATGATTTTCAGGGCCGCGATGAGCTGCGTCCGCCCGTAGTCGGGGTGCCGTCCGTCGAAACCCAGCGTCGCCAGCGAGCGCACGACATTCTGCGTTCCCATGAAATCGCCGAAATTGGATTCGAGCGCCCACACCGAAACCAGAACATGCCGATCGACGCCGTAAGTCTTTTCGAGCTTGCCGAGCAGCACCCGGTTGTCGGCGAGCGCCGCCTTGCCGCGCTCGATGCGCTTGTCCGACAACGCCGAGGTCAGGTAGTCCCAGACCGGCCGGGTGAATTCCGGCTGGTTCTGATCGGCGGCGATCACGTCCTCGTCTGGCGCGACGCCGGCCAGCGCCCGGTCGAACGTCCGGCTCTTGATCCCGGCTTTCATGGCTTCGAGACGGAACGACGTCAGCCAGTCCGCGAACCGTTCGCCATTGGCGTTGACGGGCGCGGGCAACGGCAGCCGGGTTTCCGGCGCCCGCACGGTCGTCCGCGCATCGGCGCACCCCGACAGCAGCAAACCGGCAAGCATCATCGCGCCGCCCACCGCCAGTTGCAGACGACGGCGGCGTGGAAAGGAGAGCGTCATAAGCTGTAAGACTTCCAAATAGCGGGCTCCGAAGCGGATTTCCCCAACGCTATCATGGCTGGCGGAAAAATCGCAGATAACGGCCAAAATGCTGGTTAATACGCCAGCGCAGCGATCCGGCACATGCGCGGCCAGCGCCCAGCCCTTTACGGGCAATTAAACCAAAATGCCTATCGTTGAGGCATGTTGCGCGTCATCGGCTGCATAACGGCGGAACACGATCTTCGACTGGTCGGGCTCGCTGCGCTTCTCTGCCTCGGTGCGACGCTGGCCGCGGTCAGCCTCGCCGGGCGTGCGCGCATGACCACCGGTTGGGCCCGGCAAGGCTGGATCGCCGCAACCGCCTTTGTCGTCGGCGGCACGATCTGGTCGACGCATTTCATCGCCATGCTGGCGTTCAAACCGGTCATCCCCTTCGGCTACGATATCGGCCTCACCGTCGATTCAATTCTCATTGCGATGGGATTGTGCTGGGTGGGCTTAGCCATCGCGTATCTGCCGCGTGCGGCGCCCGTCGGCGGCGCCGTGCTCGGCCTCGCCATCTCCGCCATGCACTATACCGGCATCGCCGCCATGCAGTTTCCCGGTCATTTTCGCTGGGACCGCGACTATGTCATTGCCTCCATCGTTGTCGGCGTCTCGCTGGCCTCGGTCTCCACCCCGCTCGGCCTTTACGGCCGCAACGCCGGCTGGCGGGCCGTCGGCGCCGTTCTGGGCGCGCTGGCGATCTGCGGCATGCACTTCACGGGCATGGCGGCGCTCACGCTCGATTACGATCCGACGCTCGTCAAATCGGTCGCGCCGCCGACGCTGTACTGGCTCGCGGGCGGCATTTTCGCAATCACCTTCGCGATCGTCGCCCTGGCCTATCTCGGCGCGCTCTTCGATCGCCATCTCGCGCGGCTGTCCATGCAGGAAGCCAAAAGACTGCGCGCGCATGTGGCCGAACTCGAAGAGACCAAACGCAAACTCGAAGCGACCTCCGCCGATCTCCTCACCGCGCTTCAGGCCGCGTCCGCATCGAACCAGGCGAAGTCGCAATTCCTCGCCACGATGAGCCACGAACTCCGAACGCCGCTCAACGCCATCATCGGCTTCTCGGAAATCCTCGCCTCCGAACTGTTCGGGCCGCTCGGCAGCAATCGCTATCGTGAATATGCAAAAGACGTCAGGGACAGCGGCCGGCACCTGCTGAACCTCATCAACGACATTCTG
This sequence comes from Parvibaculum sp., assembly GCA_036384055.1. Taxonomy (GTDB): domain Bacteria; phylum Pseudomonadota; class Alphaproteobacteria; order Parvibaculales; family Parvibaculaceae; genus Parvibaculum. The sequence continues at coordinate 3,731 of DASVNC010000273.1, read as the reverse complement.
GATTTTTCCAGATCCGACGCCGGCCAAATGCATCTGGACGAGGAACAGATGAGCCTGACGCGGGTGATCGACGAAGCCGTCCGCATGATCCGGCAGCAGGCGATCGACGCCAACATTGCAATCGAATGCGAGATAGAGCCCGCGCTCCCGCTTGTCCGGGCAGACAGCCGCAGGGTGCGTCAGGTGCTTTTGAACCTGCTCTCCAACGCGACGAAATTTACGCCGGAGGGCGGCCGTATCTGTATCGGCGCATCCGCCGCGGACGGCGTCGTCATGGTGAAGGTCGCCGACAACGGCATCGGCATCGCACCCGACGACCTGCCGAAGGCCCTGGAGCAATTCGGGCAGATCGACAGCGCGCTGAGCCGCAAATATGAAGGCGCGGGTCTCGGGCTTCCCCTGTCGCAGCGGCTCATGGAACTGCATGGCGGGACATTGACGCTTGAGAGCACCGTCGGCGTCGGCACCGCCGTCACGATTGCCTTTCCGCCCGACCGCGTGCTCGATATTCACGAAGCCGCCTGAACGCGGCGCGTCAGCCGTTCAGCTTTTCAACGGTCTTCGTCGTGCTGAAGCCCGGCACCAGATCGACGATCTCGACCCGCCCGCCATAGCTCTGCACGAAGGCGGCGCCGACAATCGTATCGACCGTATAGTCGCCGCCCTTGATGAGAACATCGGGCCTCAGGCCCTCGATCAGGGCTTCGGGCGTATCCTCCTCGAAGACGACGACGAGATCGACATTGGAAAGCGAAGCGAGCACCGTCGAGCGCGCGATGTCCGACTGGACCGGCCGGGCCGGCCCCTTGAGCCGCCTCACCGACGCATCGCTGTTCAGCCCGACGACCAGCCGGTCGCACATGGCGCGCGACTGGCTGAGCAGCGCAATATGGCCGGGATGCAGCAGGTCAAAACAGCCATTGGTGAAGCCGACGCGAAGTCCCTGACGGCGCCATCCGGCCACGATGTCCGCCGCGACTTGAAGCGGCGCGACCTTCTGCTCGATCGAGGTCAGCTTCCGATCGCGCAGCTTGGCTGAAAGCTCGTCGGGGAAAACGACCGCCGTGCCGACCTTGCCGACGACGATGCCCGCCGCCGTATTGGCGAGCGACGCCGCATCGACCAGCGGCAAGCCTGCCGCCATCGCAACCGCGAGCGTCGAGACGACGGTGTCACCCGCGCCCGACACATCGAAGACTTCACGCGCTTCGGCGGGCAGATGCGTGACCGTGCCGTCATCCGCGATCAGGCTCATGCCGTCCCGGCTGCGCGTGACGAGCAGCGTGCCGATGTCACAACGCTCGGCAAGCGCGCGCGCCGCCGACACGAGTGCTTCTTCGTCGTCGAGCGGCGATCCCGCCGCCTCCGACAGTTCCTTGCGGTTCGGCGTCACCACGCTGGCGCCGCTGTAATTCTCGTAAGTCCGGCCCTTCGGATCGACGATGACCGGAATGCCGAGGGCCCGCGCCGCGTCGATGGCCGCCCGGCAAACCTCCGGCGTCAACATGCCCTTGCCGTAATCGGAGAGAACGAGAACCTGCGCCCGGGGCAGAAGCGCGCGGATATGCGCGATGACCTCGCCCTGCAGCGCCCCGCCGATGGGCGCCGCCGTCTCATAGTCGGCGCGCAGCACCTGCTGGCTCATCGCCACATATCGGATCTTGACGGTCGAAAGCCGTTTCGGCTCGGTCACAAGCCGCATCTCGACCTCGGGCAGCGCCTTCAGCATGGCGCCGATTTCGCCGCCCGCGGCGTCCTCGCCGACGACCGAAACGAACGAGACATGCGCCCCGAGCGCGGCCAGATTGCGGACGACGTTGCCCGCGCCGCCCAGCATGGCGCGCTCCTCGTCCACCCGCAGCACCGGGATCGGTGCTTCGGGCGAGATGCGCCTGACCTCGCCATAGACATAGCGGTCGAGCATGACGTCGCCCACGCAGAGGACGCGCGTGCTCCTGAAGCTTTCGAGTTCGCCAGCGAGGCGCTGCTTGTCGGTCATGCGCGGAAATCTACACCTACTCGGCGGCCGATGCATCCGATGAGCGACCGTAAACATCGTCGAAGCGCACGATGTCGTCCTCGCCGAGATAGGAGCCCGACTGCACCTCGATGATGCTCAGGGGTTCCTGCCCGGGATTTTCGAGCCGGTGCTTGGTGCCGACCGGAATATAGGTGGACTCGTTCTCATGCAGGATACTGACGCTGTCACCGACGGTCACGCGCGCCTCGCCCCTGACGACGACCCAATGCTCGGCCCGGTGATGATGCATCTGCAATGAAAGCGACGCCCCCGGATGAACCATCAGATGTTTCACCTGATGCCGCGTACCCTCGTCGAGGCTCTCGTAAAAACCCCAGGGCCGGTGAACGCGGTTATGCGCCCGATGTTCCGTCCGGCCCGCCGCGGCGACCCGCTCGACGAGCTTCTTGACGTCCTGCACGCGGTCGCGCGCGGCGACGAGCAGCACGTCGCCCGTTTCGACGATGACGAGATTCTCGACGCCGAGCGTCGCGACAAGGCCGGTCTCGGCCCGGACGAAAGTGTTCTTCGTCTCGACCGCCAGCACATCGCCGGTGAAGACATTGCCGTCGCCGTCCCGGTCGCCCGTCTCCCACAGCGCCGACCAGCTGCCGATATCGCTCCAGCCCATGTCGACGGGAACGACGGCGGCCAACTTCGTCCGCTCGATCACCGCATAGTCGATCGAGTCCGACGGGCACGCATTGAAGGCTTCGGCCTGCAGCCGCAGGAAGTCGAGATCGCGCTTGCCCTTATGGACCGACATGGCGGCCTGCGCCGCAATCTCGGGGCAATGGAGACGCATCTCCTCAAGAATGACGTCGGCGCGGAACATGAAAATGCCCGCGTTCCAGTCGTAGCCGCCTTCGGCGAGATAACCTTCAGCCGTTTCGCGGTCCGGCTTTTCGACAAACCGCTCGACGGCGAAAGCGCCGCCGCCCAGTGGCGTCCCGCATTTGATGTAGCCATAGCCGGTCTCGGGCGCCGACGGCACGATGCCGAAGGTGACGAGCTTGCCTTCGCGCGCCAGTTCCGCGCCCCGCGCAATCGCCGCGCGGAAGGCGGCGACATCGCGGATGTGATGGTCGGCGGGCAGGATCAACATGACGCCTTTGGGATCGCGCGTCTGCACGAAGGCGGCGGCGGCGGCGGCGGCGGGCGCCGTGTTCCGCCCCTCGGGTTCCAGAAGATGGGTCAGCGGCACGAGGCCCGCTTCGCGCATCTGCTGGGCGATGATGAAACGATGTTCGTCGTTGGAAACGATGATCGGCGCGGCGAAGGTCGTGCCGTCGCTGACGCGCAGCGCCGTCTCCTGAAGCATGGTGCGTTCGGAAACCAGCGGCAGCAGCTGCTTGGGATAGAGCGAGCGCGAGGTCGGCCATAGCCGCGAGCCGACGCCGCCAGACAGGATCACTGGATAAATGCTCATACGAAGTCCCCGTTCAGCGCCCACGCACTCCCCTATACGCGGCGGGAGGCCAGATTATCACGTCCGCCGCCCAATGCATGTCGATCGCCTCCGTTTTCGACGGAGGCGGTTAATGCCGCAAGCGGCGAACCGCCATGCGGCTCGGGGAATAGGCCGGAATGGGTCAGAGGTTCAAGCCGCCCGGCGGCCAGGCGGGCAAAAATTAACCGCCCGAAATCAGAAACTTACCCCGTCCGCGTCCGGGCCGCGCGCCGGAGCGCCCCGCGGACGAGCAGCCGGTAA
>DASVNC010000272.1:0-1622 GCA_036384055.1 Parvibaculum sp. | reverse complement strand
CTTCTTGTCGCTGTCCGCGGGAACGAAGAGGAAAGAACGCAAGGTCAGCCCTCCGCGGTCTGGGCGTGCATGAAGGCCTGCCGCGTGCAGGAGGCGACTTCCTGACCGTGCTGATTGTAGGCCTTATGCTCGAAGGTGACGATGCCGGCCTTGGGGCGCGAGGCCGAGCGGCGCTTGGACCGCACACGCGTTTCGACCCTGATCGTGTCGCCCTGGAAGACCGGCTTTGGGAAGACGACATCGGTCATGCCGAGATTGGCGATGGTCGTTCCATGCGTCGTGTCGTGGACCGAAATGCCGATCATCAGGCCGAGGGTGAAGAGGCTGTTCACCAGCGGCTTGCCGAATTCGGTCTCGGTCGCCGCATAATGATGGTCGAGGTGCAGGGCGGCCGGGTTCATGGTCATGGTGGTGAAGAGGACATTGTCCGTCTCGGTCACGGTGCGGGTGATCGGGTGCTTGAAGAGCTGGCCGTCCTTGAAGTCCTCGAAATAGAGCCCGGGCATGTGGTTTCTCTCCCTCCTGCGACGGGTTAGGTTATAGCCCCGCGGCCTCGAAAAATGAAAAGCGCAATAGGGTGAGGAATGGACTTCCGGTTCACTGAGGACCAGCAGGCGATCCGCGACGCGGTCGAGAAGATATGCGCCAAATACGACGACGCCTACTGGCTGAAGCATGACCGGGACGGGGGATTCCCCGACGATTTTGTGCGCGACATCGCGGCAGGCGGCTGGCTCGGCATCGCCATGCCGGAGGCCTTCGGCGGAGCGGGGCTCGGCGTCACCGAGGCGGCCATTGTCGCCCAGACCATTGCGCAATCGGGCGCCTGCCTGTCCGGCGCGTCTGCCATTCACATCAATCTCTTCGGGCCGATGCCCGTGGTCGTCTTCGGCACCGACGCGCAGAAGCAGAAGAACCTGCCGCCGCTGATCGCCGGGACGGACCGCTGCTGCTTCGGCGTCACCGAGCCCGATGCCGGGCTCAACACCACCGCGATCTCGACCAGGGCCGAATGGGACGGCAAGGCCTATGTGGTGCAGGGCCGCAAGATGTGGACCTCGACGGCGCAGAGCGCCAACAAGATATTGCTGCTCGCCCGAACGACGCCGAAGGAGAAATGCGCAAAGCCGACCGAAGGGTTGTCGCTCTTCTACACAGACCTCGACCGGGGCGGGGCGACCGAAGTGCGCGAGATCGAGAAGATGGGGCGCAAGGCCGTCGACTCGAATGCGGTGTTCTTCGACGGTTTGCGCGTGCCGAAAGAAGATCTGATCGGTGAGGAGGGCAAGGGGTTCCACTATCTGCTGCACGGGCTCAATCCGGAGCGCGTGTTGATCGGGGCCGAGGCTGTCGGCGTCGGGCGCATCGCGCTGCGGAAGGCGACCGACTATGCGCGCGAGCGCGAGGTTTTCGGGCGGCCCATCGGCCAGAACCAGGCGATCCAGCATCCGCTGGCGAAATGCTGGGCGGAGCTCGAAGCGGCGAACCTGATGGTTTTCAAGGCGGCGGCGCTTTACGACGCGGGCGAGAATTGCGGTGCGGAGGCCAATGCCGGAAAATATCTCGCCGCCGAAGCGGGTTTCCATGCCTGCGAGACGGCGGTGATGACGCATGGCGGCATG
>DASVNC010000271.1:0-14373 GCA_036384055.1 Parvibaculum sp. | reverse complement strand
TTCAGCCAGCGCGAATCGACCATCGATTCTCCGGCAAGACCAAGAAGTCCGTTCAGGTTTTCAACGGTAACGCGGATCGCACGGCCTGGCGCCTCCCCGGACGGGTCCGGCTCGACCGCGCTGGGCGCCGACAAAGGTGCGACCGATGGCGATGCCTTGACGGGAGGCTCGTCCGTCCCGGTCTTGGATGTATCCGCTCCGATCGGTCGCCGTTCGGGCGCAGTCCGGTCGGATGAAGGCCGGTCGGATGAAGTCCGCTCATTGGGCGCAGGCGCGTCCGCCGACCCGGACATTGCGTCTTCTTCCACCTCGGCAAGCGCCGCCGAAAGCCGCCGGACATAGCCGTCGACCTTTCTCGACTGCTCCTCGGCCCGCGCGGCCTCCTCCGACCCCAGGGAATTCGTAATGTCTGTCAGCAGATCGACGCCCTCAAGCAGAAGGTCGATCCGGGCCCGGCTGAGTTTGATGTGCCCGTGCTGGGCGGCGACGAAGCAGTCTTCCATAGCATGGGCAAGCGTCACGCCCGCACTCACATCGACGATACGGGCGGCCCCTTTGACGGAATGGGCTGCCCGCATGCAAGCCTCAAGCTGCTCGGGGGCGGTGGGCGACCTCTCCAGGATGAGAAGGCCGGCCGTCAGCGCCTGAACCTGGTTTTCCGCCTCGATGCGAAAAAGGTCCTGCATCGAGAGCTGGCTGAGATCGCTCGCGCTCATGCAACACCGTCGTTCAAAACCCGGAAGAGCTTTCCCTCATCGAGATAGCCGACCGATTTGTTCTCCCAGGAGAAGACTGCCTTTGTATGCGTTGTGGCCGCCCGCGCGACAGTCGAGGGCGGCGCTTTGAGATCGTCCTGGCGGCATTTGTGGATGCCATAGACTTCATCGACCGGGAAGGCGAGGCGCCGTCCCAGATGTTTGACGACGAGCAGTCTTCCGAACGCTCCTCCATCGGCTCTTTGCATCGGCTCTGCTCCATCGAGGCCGAGCCGGCGACGAAGGGAGACGCAGATGAGCAATTCACCGCGGATATTGACGAGGCCCACGACCGCGCCGCCACGCCTGTGCGGCAGCGCATGGGCCTTGTGGGCGGGCGCCACCTCATCGAGCGCCGTCGTCGGCAAAGCGAGCCAGTCCGCGCCGACGCGAAAGATCGTGACAGAGAGCGCCTGAACCTCTTCGGCGGCTTTCGCCCTTGAAAAATGCTCCGTACGCTCGGCCGTGTATTCCGAGGGAATCTCACGGTCCAGAAACGATGCTGCGGCGGACTTATAGACCGGGCACTTGCGGCAATGGATATGTTTCTCAAGTTCCGGACAGGTCGCATCGCCGCCGACGCCGATCCGGCTCCAGCATTCGCCTCTCGCGAGAACGCCCGTCTCCTGCGGAAGATCTCTCACGCCGATCCTCCCTTCGCGGACAGTCGGCGCGAACGCTCTCTGAGAGCACTCGCTGTCGTCTCATTGCCGCCTCTTCCCAGATGCAGCGCGAGATGGGAGAGCGCCTGGCCGTGGCCGGGATCGAGATAGAGTGCCTTGCGATAGCAGTCGACCGCTTCCGAGACATTGCCGAGAGCGTCGTATATGAGACCCATCAGGTAGTGCGCCTGCGCGGACGAGCCGTCGTCGAGAAGATGCCGACGGCATGCAAGCAGCGCCTCGTCGAATTTTCCTTCATCGGCGAGGCGTTCAATCTCCTCCGTACACCGCGCGGAGAGCGCAGGTTCGGCGACGGCCGCTGTGACCGGGGTCGCGGTTGCGCGGGTCTTGGCGGGCGCCACCGGGGCAAGCCGCGCGGGTTCAGGGTCATATGGCGGCAGCATAGCCGGGGCGGCAAGCGCACGGGGCGGCGTTTTGGCGTCTCGGGGGTTCGCCTTTCGAAAGGCGAAGGCAAGCGGCACTTTCGTCGAGACGAAACCGCGCCCAAGCAGCAATGCGGCTTCCGCGGGGCCGACGAAGATGAGCCCGTCCTCCGCCAGAAGTTGCTTCAGGATCGAGATCGCCTCGGCTTGCGTGGCGGCATCGAAATAGATGAGGACGTTGCGGCAGAATATGACGTCGTAGACGCCGATGCTCGAGCGAAGGCCCGCGTCGAAGAGATTTCCACGGCGGAACCGGACGCTGCTGGAGACGGTGCCAAGGGGGCTGTAGCCCCGGTCCGAATTCGTGAAGTAGCGATCTCGAAAGCCGAGATCGCCGCCACGGAACGAGTTCTTGCCATAGACCGCCTTCTCGGCGAAGGCTAGCGAGCGGGCGCAGATGTCGATGGCGTCGATATGAAAGCGGCTCTTTGAAAGGCCGGCGTCGAGCAGCGTCATCGCCATCGACAACGGCTCCTCGCCGGTCGCGCATGGCAGGCTCAGCAGCCGCAGCGGGCGCCCGGATACAAAGGACCAGTTCTCCCGCGCCGATTGCGCCAGCGCGGCGAAGGCTTCCCGGTCGCGGAAAAACCAGGTTTCCGGCACGACCACGGCGTCGATCAGCTCCTGAAACTCCGTCTCCGAGGCGAGGAGGCGCGCAAGATAGGCTTCCGCATCGGCGATGCCGCATGCGGACATGCGCGTTTGAACGGCGCGCGCAACACTATTCGCGCCGGTGGACGCCGCATCAAGGCCGGTTCTTTGCTTCAGAAGCTTTTCGAACTCTTCGTACATCAGGCGTCTTCCGGACTACGCGACCGCGAGAATGCCGCCGACAGCAGCCTGTCGACATTCACCCGCCGCAGCGGGCCGGACGAGGTGTTTGCCACCGGGCCGAACCAATCCGCATCGGCACCCCTGACGCCGTCAGAGGTGAACGCGCCCTCTCCGCATCTCATCGTTTCCGTCGCGCATTCCGCAATCAGGCCGACGAACTCGGGCGAACCGCTATCCGGCGGGCGACGGACGACCACAATCCTCGTACTCAGACGGCGCGCCGCGGGCCGCCCGAGAACGAGCTCGCTCATGTCGATGGCCGGTATGAACATGCCGCGGTAGTTGAACGTGCCGGCGATCGCGCGCGGCGCGCCGGCGACCTCGTCCGTTGCAAGCAGCGGGAGAATCTCCACGACCCTGCTGGTTTCCAGCGCGTAGCGCCCCCGTCCAATTTGCATGAGTAGAAACAGCATGCGGTTCTCCGGTCTCCGGTCCGCGGGGGGCGCTTCCGCCGTCAAGCGTGAAGCTTGAAGCGCGACACGCTGCCGCGCAGATTGCCAGACACCTGGCTGAGTTCATCGATCGCCAGCGTCGATTGACGGAGCGATTCGACCGTCTGCTGCGCCCCCTCCGTCAGCTGGTAGAGCGCCTCGCTGATCTGTTCGGCTCCCGTCGCCTGCGCCTGCATGCCTTCGCTAACCGTGTCGAAGCGGGGAACCAGCGTCTGCACCTGATCGATGATCTGGGAAAGCTGCGCACCCGCTTGCTGCACGTCCTGCATCCCGCGACGGACTTCCTCCGAAAACTTATCCATGCCCATGACGCCGGCCGAGATCGCGGACTGAATCTCCTTGACCATCTGCTCGATGTCGTAGGTCGCTATACCCGTCTGATCGGCGAGGCGCCGAATCTCGGCGGCGACCACGGCAAATCCGCGCCCGTATTCGCCTGCCTTCTCGGCTTCGATTGCGGCATTGAGCGAAAGAAGGTTCGTCTGGTCGGCGACCTTGGTGATCGTGGTCACGACCTGATTTATGTTCCCGGCCTTTTCGTTGAGGACGGCGAGCTTGCTGTTGATCGTGCTCGCCGCGCCCATGACCTTGCCCATCGTTTCTTCCATGCGCGTGAGCCCCCCCTGCCCGCTATTGGCAAGAGCCGCCGTTTCTTCGGCAACCTGGGAGATTTCGAGCATCGTGCGGGCAAGTTCCTTGGACGTCGCCGAGATTTCCTTGGAGGTTGCCCCCACCTCGGTCGTTGTCGCGGCGATCTCGCTTGCCGTTGCCTGCTGCTGCCGGGACGTGGCGGCAATTTCCGTCATGGACGTATTGACCTGTATGCCGGACTTTTGCACATGGCCGACAAGCGCGGTGATTTCATCGGCCATCCGGTTGAAGCCATCCATAGCCCGTCCGACCTCGTCGCCGTTTTTGACATCGACCCGTTGGGTGAAGTCTCCCTTGCGCATGGCGTCGATGGCTGCGATCAGCCGTTCCATCGGCCAGATCATGTTCGGGAAGGTTTGGATGATCAAGAGAGCGAAGACCAGCAGGAACCCGACGAGACCCGCCGCGCAGTAGACGGAGACCCAGTAGATGTCATTCTGGATACGGCGCGCGGCCTGGCCGGCCGCGTCCCGGTTGACATCCTGCAACTTGCGCAGCGAATCTCGCATGCTCTCGAAAGCGGGCCGAAGGCGCGCCATCATGAGGGCCCGCTCCGTTACAGCCTTTTTGTCGAAGGCGATATCGCCGCCGCCGACGATATTCATGTTCTCGTTTTCGACGCTGAGATATGAGGCAAGCTGGCTCTTCAGCGCGTCCAAATTCTTGCGCGCTTTGTCATCGGCGATCCGCTTCTCATAATTGGCGACAATGTCGTTGAGTTCGACGGCGCTCTTGTCAAGCTCCGCGCCGATCTTGCGCGCGCCGGTCTCGTCGCCCTGAATCAGATACTCCTCGAGAAGAAGATAGTTCATCGACAGCGCATTCGCGATCTGCGTGCTGTAGTAGAGACCGGGCAGGGAATTCTGCTCGACGTCTGCCGCATCGCCGCGGGCGCGGACGAGATGCGAATAGACGATCACTGCCGCGACCATCAGGATTGCCACCAGGCCGGATGTTCTGATGATCATCTGATGCGCCATGCGCATATTCTTCAGCATGCGAAGCTCCACGTCACAGCCGGCGACACGGCGTCGTCAAGCCGACCGAATGGGCGGATCGCGCCCTACAGTCGCCGTATGTTCTACGCCTTACAGGGTTATTTCTTCCTTAAGAATGGCGTTCGAGGCGCGCGCGGCGGCTGTCATGCGCTCAAATTTCGTAATTGAAACACACAGGATTCGGAACCACCGCGAATGGTTCGTGACCGGGCTGGTCATACGCGATGCGCCATCTCGACATCCGCAGGCCCGGCCCGCGTTTCAGGCCGAGACGCTCACATAGACGAACACGTCGCCGGTCGTGTCGCCGACCGGGATGAGACCGCCGGGGTCGAGCCATAGATGATCGGCGACCTGGCGCCCCTCAATGCAGCCGGCGTCCATATCGTTGCCGAACCGCCGGTGCTCCGCCTACAGAGCAGTTCCGGGCCACTCTACCAATCCCACCAGGTCAGGCAGCAGCATCACGGTGCATCATTGAGCGTCGCAAGGTGCTGAAGAGAACCTGCTTCGGGCAGCACAGAGGTCGCGCCCCGAAATGCGCGATGGAGAGACATGCTTAGCCGCCCGGCGATGCGCAATCGCGCCGCAAGCCACGGAGATGCCCGGCACTTCCGGATCAGGCCGGAAGGTCTCGATTTCGCTAAGGGAGGATTGGTGGAGCCAGGCGGAATCGAACCGCCGACCTCTTGCATGCCATGCAAGCGCTCTCCCAACTGAGCTATGGCCCCTCCGTAGTCCGCGCGGGGATTTGGGAACCCCGGTGCAGCGGTGGCGGAACTTAGGTTGGGTCCCGCCGCCGATCAAGCGAAATGCTTGAGTTTTATGCCGGCGTTATTCGTCGTCGCCGCCGACGCCGCGGACGATGCCGGTGACGTCGTCTTCCTCATCCTCGTCGTCGGGCAGGAAGGCGTCGTCGTCCTCAGCCGGATCCTCGATCTCCTCGCCGATATCGGCCAGGAGCTCGTCCTCGATGCCCTCGGCCGCCAATTCTTCATCGCGCATCGCGTCAAGCGAGACATTGCCCTCGTCGTCGGCGACCACGCGGGGGGCGGGCCGCACGGGCGCCGCCTTCTCTTTCGGCTTTTCAGCCGGCTTGGCGCGCTTGGGCTTGGCGCCTGCGTCCGGCACGAACTCGTGTTTGCACTTGGGGCAAACAGCCGGGTTCTTGCCCAGATCGTAAAACTTCGCGCCGCAGCTCGGGCAATCGCGCTTCGTTCCCAATTCGGGTTTCGACAAGCTTGGTACTCCCTTCGCGGGGGCCACGCGCGCCCCGCGTCTTTGTCCCGTCTCCGGGCTCGCATTCCGGGGCCTGCCACATACCCAAAGATCAGGCGGCCCAAAAGGTTTTTTCCCATTGCCACGTTAAGTTGCTCCTGTCAAAACCTATTCGCGCGCGCGCGCCCCGCTTGCTCCAGCCGCCCGCCGGGAACGTCGCCCGGAAGAAGGACGTAACCCTCGTGGCTCACTCGCCTGACCCCCTGAAAGACGCCTCCGGCAGCGGCCTCACGGCCGAGCCTTCCCATGCCCTTCAGGGCCGCATCCGGGTTCCCGGCGACAAGTCGATCTCGCACCGCGCCCTCATTTTCGGGGCGCTGGCGGTCGGCGAAACGCGGATTACGGGACTTCTGGAGGGCGAGGATGTGCTGGCGACGGCCGAGGCCATGCGCCGGCTGGGGGCCAAGGTCACACGGACCGGCGAAGGCGCCTGGACCGTCCGGGGCGTCGGCGTCGGCGGCCTCAAGGAGCCGGCCCTGCCGCTCGATTTCGGCAATTCAGGCACCGGCGCGCGCCTCGTCATGGGGCTCGTCGCCGGGCACCCGATCACCGCCACTTTTATCGGCGACGCCTCGCTGTCGCGCCGTCCGATGGGCCGCGTCATCACGCCTCTCACCCAGATGGGGGCGAGCTTTGCCGCCCGCGAAGGCGGGCGGCTGCCGCTGACGCTGACCGGCGCGCGCTCGCCGCTGCCCATCACCTACCGGCTGCCCGTCGCCTCGGCGCAGGTGAAATCCGCCGTGCTGCTGGCCGGTCTCAATACGCCCGGCATCACCACCGTCATCGAACCCGAGCCGACGCGCGATCACACCGAGCGAATGCTGCGGGCCTTCGGCGCCCATGTCGCGGTCGAGGCGCTGCCGAAAGGCGGCTTTGCGATCCATCTGACGGGCGAGCCGGAGCTTTCGCCCTCGCCCATCATCGTGCCCGCCGATCCTTCATCCGCCGCCTTCCCGGTCGTCGCCGCGCTCGTCGTGCCGGGCTCGGAGATCGTCGTCGAGGGCGTGATGATGAACCCGCACCGGGCGGGGCTCTATACGACGCTGATCGAAATGGGCGGCGACATCGAAGTCATGCATCAGCGCGAGGAAGGCGGCGAGCCCGTCGCCGATCTGCGCGTGCGCGCCTCTGCGCTCACCGGCATCGAGGTGCCGCCCGAGCGCGCCGCCTCGATGATCGACGAGTATCCGGTGCTTGCGGTTGCTGCATCTTTCGCGACCGGCAACACCGTGATGCGCGGCATTCACGAGCTGCGCGTCAAGGAAAGTGACCGGATCGCCGCGACCGCCGCGGGGCTCCGCCTCAACGGCATCAAGGTGCATGAGACCGACGACAGCATGACGGTCGAAGGCCGCGCCGGCCACGCCGATGGCGGCGGACATGTCGTCACCCATATGGATCACCGCATCGCCATGTCCTTCATCGTCATGGGACTGGGGGCGCAGAAGCCGGTCACCATCGACGATGCCTCGATGATCGCGACGAGCTTTCCGAATTTCACCAACCTGATGCGCGGTCTGGGCGCCAGCCTCGTGGGACACAGGCAGTAATTGGCCGGTACATCGGCATCATAAGAAAGTCCCTCCCCCTTGTGGGGAGGGATTAGGGTGGGGGTATATGGAGTCCGGCGCTGCCGGTCTTCCTCGGTCCCGCGCCCCCACCCGGGAAATCCGCCTCCGGCGCATTTCCCGACCTCCCCACGAGGGGGAGGTAATGACATGAGAGCACCATGATTATCGCGATTGACGGGCCGGCGGCGTCGGGCAAAGGAACTCTGGGGATGCGGCTGGCTGCTCACTACCGCCTCCAGTATCTCGATACGGGGAGCCTCTATCGAACCGTCGCTTACTTCGTTCTCGAGAATGGGGGCAACCCCTCCAACAAAGACGATGCGCTCAAGGCCGTCCGTCAAATGTTCAATGGTTCAGAGACGAAGGTCACATCAATCCGGACGCCGGAAGTGGCAACAGCGTCTTCCAAGGTTTCGGCCCTACCTGAAGTCAGAGAGGCTCTGATCAACTTTCAACGAGAATTCGCACGGGCCGGCAACGGCGCCGTTCTCGACGGCCGGGACATCGGAACGGTCGTCTGCCCGGACGCCGATGTGAAATTTTATGTGACGGCGCGGCCCGAGGTCCGGGCGCATCGCCGCTGGCTGGAACTCAAGGGCTCGGGGTCGGCTGTCTCCGAGGCACAAGTCCTTGAAGATACAAAGGAACGCGACCGGCGCGATGCCGGGCGGGCGGCGAGCCCGATGAAGCCTGCCGACGACGCGCACTTGCTCGACACCAGCGATTTGAGTATAGAAGCGGCGTTCGGCGAAGCCGTCCGGATCATAAACAAGTCAATGAGTTAAGTACGCGATCCGCTTTTGCGGCGCGGGCTTGCGCGTTGACCTTTTGATGTGTCCTGACGGGGGCTGCCGGTTTTCGCAACCTCTAACCCACTGCCCACATCCACATGCTCCCGGGCGCTCACGACCCAGGGGGAAGACCGCCGGATACAACCGTCGGCCGGATCAAAGCACCAGGAGACTAACCACATTGGCTAATTCCGCAGCCGCGCTCAATCCGACGCGCGAAGACTTTGCCGCCCTCCTCGAAGAGTCCTTCACCTCCAGCGACATGCAGGAAGGCTCGGTCATCAAGGGCAAGATCGTCGGCATCGAAAACGATCTCGCCATCATCGACGTCGGCCTCAAGACCGAAGGCCGCATCGCTCTCAAAGAATTCGCAACGCCCGGCCGCGCCGCCTCCGTGCAGGTCGGCGACACGGTTGAAGTCTATCTCGAGCGCATCGAGAACTCGGCCGGCGAAGCCGTGCTGTCGCGCGAAAAAGCGAAGCGCGAAGAAAGCTGGATCCGTCTCGAAGTCGCCTTCGAGAAGCAGGAACGTGTCGAAGGCCAGATCTTCGGCCGCGTGAAGGGCGGCTTCACCGTCGATCTCGACGGCGCCGTGGCCTTCCTTCCCGGTTCGCAGGTCGACATCCGCCCGGTGCGCGATGTGACGCCCCTGATGAACATTCCGCAGCCCTTCCAGATCCTCAAGATGGACAAGCGCCGCGGCAACATCGTCGTCTCGCGCCGCGCCGTCCTCGAAGAGACCCGCGCCGAACAGCGTCAGGAGCTGGTCGAGAACCTGAAAGAAGGTCAGGTGCTCGAAGGCGTCGTGAAGAACATCACCGATTACGGTGCGTTCGTGGACCTCGGCGGCGTCGACGGCCTGCTGCACGTCACCGACATCGCGTGGCGCCGCGTCAACCATCCGACGGAAGTTCTCTCGATCGGCCAGACCGTCAAAGTTCAGGTCATCAAGGTCAATCAGGAAACGCAGCGCATCTCGCTCGGCATGAAGCAGCTCGAGGCCGATCCGTGGGAGGGCGTCGCCCAGAAGTACCCGGTCAGCGCCAAGTTCAAGGGCCGCGTGACGAACATCACCGATTACGGTGCATTCGTTGAGCTCGAACCCGGCGTCGAAGGCCTGGTCCACGTTTCGGAAATGAGCTGGACGAAGAAGAACGTCCACCCCGGCAAGATCGTTTCGACCTCGCAGGAAGTCGAAGTGATGGTGCTGGAAGTCGATCCGGTGAAGCGCCGCATCTCGCTCGGTCTCAAGCAGTGCCTCGACAATCCGTGGACGACCTTCGCCGAACGCTTCCCGGTCGGCGCGATCGTCGAAGGCGAGATCAAGAACATCACCGAGTTCGGTCTGTTCATCGGTCTCGACACCGACGTCGACGGCATGGTGCACATGTCGGACCTCGACTGGAACAAGTCGGGCGAAGAAGCGATGCAGGCCTATCAGAAGGGCCAGATCGTCAAGGCGCAGGTGCTCGACGTCGATACCGAGAAAGAACGTATCTCGCTCGGCATCAAGCAGCTCGGCGGCGATCCGATGGAGAACCTCGGCGATGCGATCCGCAAGGGTGCCGTCGTCACCTGCACGGTGACGCAGGTCCAGGAAAACGGCATCGAGGTTTCGGTCGGCGAAGAGGGCATGACCGCCTTCATCCGCCGCGCCGAGCTTTCGCGTGACCGTTCCGAGCAGCGGCCGGAGCGTTTCTCGGTCGGCGACAAGGTCGACGCCCGCGTGACGCAGTTCGACAAGGCCGCCCGCAAGATCACGCTTTCGGTCAAGGCGCTTGAAATCGCCGAAGAGAAGGAAGCGGTCGCTCAGTACGGCTCGTCGGATAGCGGCGCGTCGCTCGGCGACATTCTGGGCGCGGCTCTGAAGCGCGATCAGGACGACAAGAAGTAAGGAGACCCGTCCGCCAAGGAGACACGGGACAGCGGGGCTCGACCCCGCTAAGCTCCGGACCCAGTTTAGACTGTCCGGAGAAATGCACGTGTCCTTCGACGCAGATGCTCTTACGGACAGGCGGCGCCTCAAGCGCCGCCTGTTTTTTTGGCGCTTCGGCGCCGTCGTCGCGGCGGTCGTCGCGCTGATCGCGCTTCTTTCGGCGGGGGGCATGCATTTTCACCGCGCCCAGATCGCGCGCGTCGAGATCACCGGCATCATCACCGACGACCGCGATATGCAGACGCTGCTCGGACAGCTCGCCGACGATCCGTCGATCAAGGCGGTCATTCTGTCGATCGACAGTCCCGGCGGGACAACGACGGGGGCCGAGGCGCTCTATACCAGCGTGCGGAAGCTCGCCGCAAAAAAGCCCGTCGTCGCCGTGCTCGGAACGCTGGCGGCGTCGGGCGGCTATATCGCCGCGATCTCGGCCGATCATATTGTGGCCCGCGGCAACACACTGACCGGCTCGATCGGCGTCCTCTTCGAATGGGCGCAGGTTGCGGGCCTGATGGACAAGATCGGCGTCGAGATGCGGGAAGTGAAATCCGCGCCGCTCAAGGCCGAGCCCAATCCGTTCCACAAGGCAAGCCCGGAAGCGGTCGCGGCCATGCAGGACCTCATTTCCTCCTCCTACGACTGGTTCGTCGGCCTTGTCGCCGAACGGCGAAAGCTCGACCTCGCCACGGCCAGGAAACTCGGCGACGGGCGCGTCTATACGGGCTGGCAGGCGGCCAAAAACGGGCTTGTCGATGAGGTGGGGGGCGAGGACGAGGCGGTGGCCTGGCTCGCCAAGACACGGAACATCAATGCCGGGCTCCCGGTGGAGGACTGGGCGCCGGACCGCCCCGATGCCGGCTTCAGCCCCTTCGGCAGCCATGCGGCGGCCCAGGTGCTGGCCGAGACCGTGGAAGTTCTGGCCGGAAAAACGCTGCAAACAAAAAGACTTACCCTTGACGGGCTTACGAGCGTTTGGCACGCTGAGCCGCGTTGAACGATGAGTTTCACGCTTGCCTCGGGGGGCTGGGCAGGACGCGCGAGGAATGACGCGGCCTTGAACTGGTCCCTTGATCAAAGGCGGCAGTCATAAGCCCCGGACGCGCAGACACATGATCAAATCCGAACTCGTCGCTCGCCTTGCCCAAGCCAATCCACATCTCTATCAGCGCGACGTCGAACGCATCGTCTCGACGATCTTCGACGAGATCAGCGCGGCTCTGTCGCGCGGCGACCGGGTGGAACTCAGAGGCTTCGGCGCTTTTTCGGTGAAGAGCCGCCCGGCCCGCACAGGCCGCAATCCGCGCACGGGCGCGCCGGTGCATGTCGAGGAGAAGTTCGTTCCCTTCTTCAAGACCGGCAAGGAACTGCGCGAACGTCTCAATAACGCCGATATTCCGGAGCATAAATTGCTCGCGGCCTCGGACGACGAGGACGACGACGAGGAGTAGGCCTCCACCCGCCTGGCGGGAAAGGCGAAGACGGCTTTAAAGGAATGCGGCTTTGAAATTCATGCGCTGGATCGTCCTGCCGCCGGTGGCGCTGATCGTCATGGCGCTTGCGGTTGCCAATCGCCGCGACGTTCTCCTGAGTTTCGATCCCTTCAACCCGGCCTCGCCCGCCATCGGCATCGACATGCCGCTGGCGCTCGTCATCCTGATCGCGGTTTTCGCGGGCATCCTGATCGGCGGGGTCTCGACCTGGCGGCAGGCGCGGCGGAAGGCGGCGCGGCGGGCCGAGCCCCTGTTGCCGCCCGGTTCACCCCCGGCCGGACTTCCCGTCCCCCGCGACTGAGCCATTTCCCGGCGGGCGGGCAGGTGTTATAAGGCGCGCCATGAGCCCGAAAAATCCCATATTCTGCGCTCTCGACACGACCGACGAGGCCCGTGCGGCCGGACTTGCGCGCGGCCTGAAAGGCGCCGTCGGCGGCGTCAAGATCGGGATGGAATTCTTCAACGCGCGGGGGCCGCAGGGTTTCCGCACCGTCGCCGAAGCGGGCCTGCCGATTTTCCTCGACCTCAAGCTCCACGACATCCCGAACACGGTGGCAGGCGGCATTCGCGCCGTGCTGCCGCTGAAGCCCGCCATCGTCAATGTGCATGGCGCGGGCGGCCTCGCCATGATGCGCGCGGCGGCGGATGCGGCGGCGGAAGCGGGCGCGAGCCGCCCTCTCGTCATCGCGGTGAGCGTGCTCACCAGCCTCGACGAGAGCGATCTCGCGGCGACGGGTATTGCAGGCACGGCGGCCGATCAGGTGCGGCGCATCGCGGCGCTCGCCAGGCAAGCCGGCCTCGACGGCGTCGTCTGCAGCGCACATGAAATCGAAACGCTGCGGCGCGATCTCGGCCGCGACTTCAAGCTGATCGTGCCGGGCATTCGTCCCGCCGGCAGCGATGTCGCCGACCAGAAGCGCATCATGACGCCTGGCCAAGCGCTGGCGCTCGGCGCCGACGTGCTCGTCATCGGGCGGCCGATCACGGGCGCCGCCAACCCGCGCGAAGCCGCCGACGCCATCATCGCCTCGCTCGCGGCGTGACATGTCCGCCGCGCAAAAATCCGTCCGCGTCAAAATATGCGGCTTATCGACACCGGAGACTGTGAAAGCTGCCGTCGCGGCAGGCGCGGACGCCATCGGCTTCAATTTCTATGCGCGGAGCCCGCGCTACGTCAGCCCCGAGCTTGCGGCGGAGCTGGCGACGCTGGTGCCCAAGGACGTCCTCAAAGTGGCGCTTGCGGTCGATGCGGACGATGCGACGCTCGACAAGATCGTCGCCGCGCTCGAGCCCGACATTCTTCAGCTCCACGGCGAGGAAACGCCCGAAAGGCTTGTCGAGCTAAAGCGCCGCTACGGCATCACGCTGATGAAGGTCATCCCCATTTCAGGCCCCGAAGACCCTGCGCGGGCGAGCATTTACCGTGACTCCGCCGATTTGTTGCTGTTCGACGCCAAAGCGCCTAAATCTATGCCGAATGCGATGCCGGGCGGAAACGGCCTCGTCTTCGACTGGTCGCTGCTCGCCAACCAGAAGCCGGAAACGCCCTGGATGCTGTCGGGCGGGTTGACGCCGGAGAATGTCGGCGAGGCGATCCGGATTTCGGGCGCGGAAGCCGTCGATGTCGCCTCGGGCGTCGAGGACGCGCCGGGCCGGAAAAATCCGGAGCTGATTGCGAAATTCATTCGCGCCGCCAAATCGGCCGGTGGCGCGGCGACGCGATGAAAAGAGAAGATGACGTGAACGCTGGTTCGAAAGCCAACTCCTTCAGAAGCGGTCCCGACGACCGCGGCCGCTTCGGCATATTCGGCGGACGCTTTGTCGCCGAGACGCTGATGCCGCTCATCCTCGAGCTTGAGCAGGCCTATGAGACGGCGAAAAATGACCCGGCCTTTCACGCCGAGCTCGCGCATCTCAACAAGCATTATGCCGGACGCCCGAGCGCGCTTTATTTCGCCGAGCGCCTCACCGAACATTTCGGCGGCGCGAAAATCTATTTCAAGCGCGAGGAGCTGAACCACACCGGCTCGCACAAGATCAACAATTGCCTCGGGCAGATCCAGCTTGCGCGGCGCATGGGCAAGACGCGCATCATCGCCGAGACGGGCGCGGGCCAGCACGGCGTCGCCTCGGCGACCGTCGCCGCGCGGTTCGGCCTGCCCTGCGTCGTCTACATGGGCGCGACCGACGTCGAGCGGCAGAAGCCGAATGTCTTCCGCATGAAGCTCCTCGGCGCCGAAGTCATTCCCGTCACGTCGGGCTCCGGCACGCTGAAAGACGCGATGAACGAGGCGCTGCGCGACTGGGTGACCAATGTCGAGGACACCTATTACCTGATCGGCACGGTGGCAGGGCCCCATCCCTACCCGGCTATGGTGCGCGACTTCCAGTCGGTGATCGGCGAGGAGGCCAAGAAGCAGCTGCAGGAAGCGGAAGGCCGGTTGCCGGACACGCTGGTTGCCTGCATCGGCGGCGGCTCGAATGCGATGGGCCTTTTCCATCCCTTCCTCGA
>DASVNC010000270.1:0-1993 GCA_036384055.1 Parvibaculum sp. | reverse complement strand
CGGACCAGCCGTCTTCGGCGAGCGACAGCGCGATGGCGCGGCCGATGTGCCGCGCCGCGCCGGTGACGAGAGCGGCCTTCATGCGCCCTCCGGCAGGCGGCGGGCGGAAATGAGGGTTGGCGCGGTCAGGGAAATCGGCTTCGGCATCGGTCCTCCGGTTCGGCGCGGACTTTAACATGAGAGGGAACATGAGAGGGAAGGCGGGCGGACCGGCCGTTTACCAACAGGCCGTCCGGCAGGGTTTTTGCTCATTCACATCCGAAGACGGGGTTTGTCCGGTTACAGGACGGATTTCGTCCCAAATTCGGGCGAGGAAACGGTCATGCACGGGGCGATGGACGAAAGGGTACAGGCGGCGCCAGCCGTTTTGACACGTCCATTCAACCGGGTCGTCGCCAAAACCCGCGCCAGCGCCAGGGCCCGCCTTGGCGTGACGCTGTTTACCGGTTTCTCCGAGGCCGAAGACCCGTGGCGCCAGTTCGAGGCGACGGCATTCGGCACCGGCTTTCAGAGTTTCGACTGGCTGTCGGCCTGGCATGAGGGCGCGGGCGCGGCAGAGGGCGTCGAGCCCGCCATCGCGCTTGTCTCGCTCGACGGCGAGACGATCATGCTGGCGCCTTTCGGCATCGAGCGCCGCATGGGGCTGCGCTGTCTCGTCTGGCTCGGCGGCAAGATCGCCGATTATAAAGGCCCGCTCGTGGCGCCGCAGTTCGCGCGCCGTGTGCCCGCCGGTCAGTTCGGGCCGCTCTGGGCGCAGATCGTGCCCCTGTTGCCCGCGCATGATTTCATCGCGTTGGAAAACCAGCCGGCGCTGCTCGGCGTCGCGGCCAATCCCTTCATCGAGCTCGGCGGCGTCAGCGCGCCCGATGCCGGTTATGTTTTTGCGCTGCCGCCGACTTACGAGGCGCTGATCGCGCGTTTCCGCCCCGAAACGCGGCGCACCGACAAGTCGAAGGAGCGCAAGCTCGCCGAGCGCGGCAAGCTCGAATTCCGCATCGCCGAGAGCGGCGAAGAGGCCGCACGCATGGCCGCCGACATTCTCGACCGCAAGGCGGCGCAGCTGCGCGCACAGGGCGTCGCGTCGATCTTCGAGGACAAGGCCTATCGCGCCGCGTTTCTCGGCCTTGCGGCGCTGCCGCCCAAGCGCCGGATGCTGCAGGTCGCGGCGCTGACGCTGGACGGCGAATTTCTTTCGGGCTCCATCGCGCATGTCTGGAAGGGCCGCGCGACGCTGATGGTTCACACCTATGAGCCGGCCCATGCCAAGCACTCGCCCGGCCGGCTGCACATGCTGAAGCTGATGAAGGCGAGCATCGAGGCCGGTCACTGGCTCTACGATCTTTCTGTCGGCCACGCGGCCTATAAGGACAGCTTCTGCGACGTGCCGATGCCGCTTTTCAACTATGTCGCGGCGGCAAAGCCCTGGGGCATCGCGGCGGCGGCGGCCTCGCGCACGCGCTTCAGCTTGAAGCGCGCCGTCAAGGCGAACGCGACGCTGATGGGCTGGCTGCGCAGCCTGCGCGCGACGGTGAGCGGGCGCTGAGCGGTCTCCTTCGAGACGCCGCTTTGCGGCTCCTCAGGATGAGGTCTTCTTTCTAAGCCCTCTCCCTCTGGGAGAGGGTTGGGTGAGGGCCTTACCGCGGCCGCCTCTCCCAGGGTTCCAGCGTGCCGGCGATGAGGCGCGCTTGCGGCCGTTCCATCTGCGCGATGGCGGCGGCCGATATTTCCTCGTGGCTGAGCCAGCGCGAGCCCGCGCCTTCCAGTTTGAAGCCGAGCAGTACTTGCGCATATCCGATGCCGGGCTGAAGGCCGAGCGCCTGCGCGCGGCGTTCGGCAATCGAAGGCTCGCCGTCTTTTCCGAGAAGAATGGAGCGGCTGCCCATCACCTAGACCAGCCTGCCGCCTTTCGCGATCATGCCGTCGAGCGCGGCGCGCAGAATGTCGGCCTGCGGATGGATCCATGTCAGCGCGAGGTCGTAGGGCGCGCGCAAGG
>DASVNC010000269.1:0-2889 GCA_036384055.1 Parvibaculum sp. | reverse complement strand
TCCAGTAGCCGCGCAATTCGATCCCCGGCGTCAGTCCCATCTGATAGCGCTGCACGGTGACGTCGAGATCGAAGGACTTGAGACGGTCCTGATACTGCGCCGAATCGACCACACGCGAGTGCGCCGCGATGCCGAGCAGCTTCAGGTTCTTGATGAAGGGCCCTTCAATCCGCTCGAACAAGGGGTCGTCGCCGAGGAATTCGATGGTCAGCGCCTCGCCCTTGGCGTTCTGCCGCACTCCGCCCACGACCTTCCAGCCCGCCTGGTCGAGCAGCTCGGCGGCATGGCGCAACAGCTTCCGGTCCTGGCCCGAGCCGTCGCTGATGGGCGGCGTGAACACCGGCCCGAAGATTTCGGGCGCGAGCGTCGCGCGATAGGGCTCGAGAACCTTCAGTTCGGCAGCGTCAGGCACGCCGGTCGCCCGCATCGGCGAATTCTCGAAGAAGCTCGCCGTGCGCTTGTAGAGCCCATAGAAGAAATTCTTGTTCGCCCATTCGAAATCGAAGGCGAGGATCAGCGCCTCGCGCACCCGCGCGTCCTGGAACTTGTCGCGCCGCATGTTGAGAAACCAGCCCTGCGCGCCCGACGGCGTATGGTCCGGCAGCGTTTCCAGTTTGACGCGCCCGTCCTTCACCGCCGGAAAATCATACTGCGTCGCCCAGACCTTCGAGGTGAATTCCTCGCGGAAATAATAATGCCCCGCCGTGAAGGCTTCGAAGCCCGCCGTCCGCTCGCGGTAAAACTCGAAGCGGATTTTCTGAAAGTTCCACTGCCCGGCATTCACATTGAGATCGCGCGCCCAATAGTCGCCGACGCGCTCATAAACGATGTGATCGCCCGCCTTGAAATCGCCGATCCTGTAGGGCCCGCTGCCGAGCGGCGGCGTCAGCGTCGTCTCCTCGAATTTGTTCGTTGTATAGAACGCCTTGGAAAAGATCGGCAGCGTCGAGGCGACGAAAATCGGCAGGTCGCGCGTCTGTCGCCCGGTGAAGGTGACGACGAGCGTGCGCTTGTCGGTGGCCTTGGCGTCTTTCATTTCGCGCAGATAGGACGAAATCAGCGGATGGCCCTTCGCCTTCAGCAGCAGAAACGAGAAGGCGGCATCCTCGGCGGTCAGCGGCGTCCCGTCGTGAAAGCGCGCCGCTTCGCGCAGATGAAAAACGAGCTTGTCGCCTTTTTCCATCACCTGCACGCTCTCGGCAACGAGGCCGTAAACGGCGTCCGGCTCATCGAGCGCCCGCGCCATCAGCGTGTCGAAGATATATTCGAGACCGGAAGGCGCGTTGCCTTTGAGGATGAAGCCGTTCAGCGTGTCGAAGGTCAGCAGCGAGGCGTTATAGGCGCCGGTCGCCGGCATTTGCGACAGCGTGCCGCCCTTCGGCGCGGCGGCGTTCACATAGTCGAAATGTGCAAAGCCCTTCGGATATTTGAGTTCGCCGAAAATCGAAAGCCCGTGGCGCGGCGCCGTGTCGATGGCTTTCGCCTCCGCCCATGCCGTCCCCGGCAAAAAGGCGGCGCTCCCCGCCGCGCCGAAAAGCGCCAGCGCATCGCGTCTCGAAAAGCCGGAAAGCCGCGTCATGGTGCGGGCGGCGCCTTTCGCGCCGCCTTGCCGGCGGCGTCATACCACCAGATGTCCGGGAAGCCGATGGAATAGGCAGGCGTCGGCACCGGATGGGCGAGCCGCGCCCAATAGGCGACGCGCTCGAAGGGCGAGTTCCACTGCGGCACCACATAATGCCGCCACAGCAGCACCCGGTCGAGCGCATGGGTGGCGGCGAGAAGTTCGTCGCGGCTTTTAGCGAAGATAACGGCATCGACGAGTTTCTCGACCACGGGATCGCAGATGCCGATGACGTTGCGGCTCCCCGGCGTCTTCGCCGAAGCGCAGCCCCAGAATTCGCGCTGCTCGTTGCCGGGCGAGAGCGATTCCGGAAAGCTCGCGACGATGATGTCGAAGTCGCGGTTGTCGATGCGGTTCTGATATTGCGCGCTGTCAACGGTCCGGAGCGTCACTTTGATGCCGAGTCGTTCCAGCGACTGCTTGTAGGGGCCGACGACGCGCTCGAACATCGGATCGGCGAGCAGGAATTCAACCGCGAGCGGCTTTCCCGTCTTCGCGTTGACGCGCGTGCCGCTTTTGGCGGTCCAGCCCGCGGCGTCCAGAAGCTCGGCCGCTTTGCGCAGATTGGCGCGGTTGTTGCCGGAGCCGTCGGTCTTCGGATTGGCATAGGCCGTCGTGAAAAGCTCCGGCGGCAGCTGCGCCTTGAACGGCTCCAGCAGTTTCAGCTCGGCGCCGGCAGGCACGCCGCTCGAGGCGAGCTCCGAATTGGAGAAGAAGCTCCCCGTCCGCGCATACAGCCCATAAAAAAGATTTTTGTTTTGCCACTCGAAATCGAAAGCCCAATTGAAGGCCTCGCGCACGCGCTCATCCTGGAAGATGTCGCGGCGCAGGTTGAAGGCGAAGCTCTGCATGCCCGAACCGTTGGCGGTGCGCAGTTGCTCGCGCTTGATGCGGCCGTCCTTCACCGGCGGAATGTCATAGGCGATTGCCCAGTTCTTGGAGCTGTTTTCCCGCCGGAAGTCGACCTGATTGCCCTTGAAGGCCTCGAAGGCAATGGTCGGATCGCCGTAATAGTCGAAGCGCACCCGGTCGAAATTATTGGTGCCGATTTTCACCGGCAGATCTTTGGCCCAATAATCCTTCACCCGCTCATAGACGATCGTGCGGCCGGGCACGACCTCTGCGATCCTGTAAGGCCCGCTGCCGAGCGGCGCATCAAGCGTCGTCTGCGAAATGTCGCGCGTCCGGCCCTTCGCGTCCTTGGCCGTCCAATAATGCTTCGGGAGCAAAGGCAACTGCCCCATGATCTGCGGCAGCTCGCGATTGCC
>DASVNC010000268.1:0-9574 GCA_036384055.1 Parvibaculum sp. | reverse complement strand
GTCGGCGCGCAAATCCTGCTCGATCTCGGCGTCCATGAAATGATCCTGCTGTCGGATACCGACCGCAGCATCGTCGGCCTCGAAGGTTACGGGCTCAGTATTGCCGGTCAACGGCCGGTCAGCGCGCATAAGCGCGCGGCGGGCGAAAAGAAGACGAAGGAGACGGCATCGTGAAGACGACGAAAGCGCATGTCCTCATCATCGAGGCACGTTTCTACGAGGATATGGCCGACGAACTGGCGCGCGGCGCGGTGAAGGCGATTGAGGAGCGCGGCGCCACCTGGAAGCGCATTGCGGTGCCGGGCGTGCTGGAAATACCGGCGGCGGTGAAATATGCGCTGGACGCGATGGCGCATGGCGGCATGTCGCACCGGATCGACGGTTTTGTGACGCTGGGCTGCGTCATTCGCGGCGAGACGTCGCACTATGATATAGTTTCCAACGAGTCCGCACGGGCGCTGATGGACCTTGCGGTCGAACGCTCGCTGGCGCTCGGCAACGGCATCCAGACCGTCGAGAACGACGATCAGGCCTGGGCACGTGTGAAAGTGGACCAGAAGAACAAGGGCGGCGCAGCCGCGCAGGCCTGCCTCGACATGATCGACCTCAAGCGCAGCCTGGGCGCCTGATTTTTTTGAAAGCGTAATGCGTATGTCCTCCGCTCCCGCGAAACCATCTGCCGCGCTCGACACCGGCGCACGCAGCGCCGCGCGTCTTGCCGCGGTGCAGGCGCTTTATCAGATGGACGTGGCGGGCACGCCGCTCGACGAGATTGTCGAGGAGTTCGTGCAGCACCGCTTCGGTCAGGAAATCGAGGGTTCGGTTTATGCGCAGGCCGACGAGGCGCATTTCGCCGAAGTCGTGCGTGGCGTCGTGCAGGACCAGCGCGAGATCGACAATGCGGTCAACGACGCCCTGGCCAAGGGCTGGACGCTCGCCCGCCTCGACGCGACGTTGCGCGCCATCCTGCGCGCAGGCACCTATGAAATCCGCAAGTGCAAACAGGTGCCGGTGAAGGTCGCGATCAACGAATATGTCGATGTCGCCCATGCCTTCTTCGAGGGCGATGAGCCGGGCGTCGTCAACGCCGTGCTCGACCGGCTGGGTGCGGACCTCAAGAAGCCGGGCGGGGCCGGAGATGGCGCCTCGTCCTGACGAGTTCAGCCTGATCGCGGAGCTTTTTGCGCCACTGTCCGCGCATGCGCCGGGAGCTTTCAACCTCACAGACGATGCGGCGGTCTTCGCGCCGGCAACCGGCATGGAGACGGTGCTGACCGTCGATGCGCTGGTCGAGGGTGTGCATTTTCTTCCGGGCGACCCGGCGGAGAGCGTGGCGCGGAAGCTGCTGCGCGTGAACCTCTCCGACCTTGCCGCCAAGGGCGCCAGTCCCCGGGGCTATCTTCTGACGGCGGCGTGGCGGGCCGACACGCCGATCGACTGGATACGTGGTTTCGCCGGGGGGCTCGCCGCGGACCAGCGGGATTTCGGGCTGTCGCTCTGGGGCGGGGATACCGTATCGACGCCGGGCCCGCTGACCTTCTCGCTGACCGCCATCGGCGAAGTTCCCGCAGGGCGGATGCTGAAGCGCGCCGGCGCGGCAGCGGGCGAGGGGCTGTATGTCACCGGAACGGTCGGGGATGCCGCTCTCGGCCTCGCCGTGGCCCAGGGGCGGCTTCCAATGGCCCGGGCCGAAGACGGCGATGCCCTCGTCCGCCGCTACCGGCTGCCTGAGCCCCGCGTTTCCATCGGGCCGGCGCTCCGGGGCATCGCCACCGCCGCGCTCGATGTGTCCGACGGGTTGATGGCTGACCTTGCGCATCTCTGCGCGGCCTCCGGAACAGGCGCGCGCGTCGAGACAGGGCGGCTGCCGCTCTCGACCGCCGCCGCCCGCGCGCTGGCGGACGATGCAGGTCTGATCGAAACGGTGCTCACCGGCGGCGACGATTACGAGATTCTGTTCTCGGCGCCTCTGGACAAGGAAACGGAGATCGCGCGCCTGGCGGCCCGGACCGGCATCGCCATCACCCGAATCGGAACCACGGGCGGCGCCGGGGAGGGGATCGAGGCCGTCGATCAGACGGGCCGGGCGCTGACCCTCAAGCAATTGGGATTCCGGCACTTTTGACCGATGGATGAATTCGTCCAAATGGCCCCGGAGGCGCTTCCGCCGGTTGCTTTCCCCTGCCGCATTTGGCATCTTCCGCGCCAATCTGCTTCAAGGGGGGGATCCGCCGGAGCTGCCGGCTGAATACCCGCAAAAAACCAAGGACAAGACAATGAGCACTGCATTGTGGGCAATCATCGGCTGCGGCGGACTCGCGATCCTCTACGGCATTCTGGCGGGACGTTCGGTCATCGCCGCGGATGCGGGTAACGCGCGCATGCAGGAAATCGCGGCGGCAATTCAGGAAGGCGCGGGCGCCTATCTGAACCGTCAGTACACGACCATCGGCATGGTGGGCGTCGTTATCTTCGTGCTGATCTCCTGGCTGCTCGGGATCAAGGTCGGCGTCGGCTTCCTGGTCGGCGCGACGCTTTCGGGCGCGGCGGGCTATATCGGCATGCTCGTTTCGGTGCGCGCCAACGTGCGCACGACGCAGGCGTCGTCCAAGAGCCTCGCGGCGGGCCTCTCCATCGCCTTCCGCGCCGGCACGGTCACCGGCATGCTGGTCGCCGGTCTCGCGCTCCTTGCGGTCGCCGTCTACTTCGCGGTGCTCACGGGACCGCTGGGCTACGCACCGGCTTCGCGCGAAGTCATCGATGCGATGGTCGCGCTCGGTTTCGGCGCTTCGCTGATCTCCATTTTCGCCCGTCTCGGCGGCGGCATCTTCACCAAGGGTGCGGACGTCGGCGGCGACCTCGTGGGTAAGGTTGAAGCGGGAATTCCGGAAGACGATCCGCGCAACCCGGCGACAATCGCCGACAACGTGGGCGACAATGTCGGCGACTGCGCCGGCATGGCGGCCGACCTTTTCGAGACCTATGCTGTGACGCTGGTTGCGACGATGGTTCTGGCCTCGATCTTCTTCACGGGCGACAACGTGACGAGCCTGATGACCTATCCGCTGGCCATCGGCGGTTCGTGCATCGTCACCTCGATCATCGGCGTGTTCTTCGTGCGTCTCGGCAAGAGCAACAACATCATGAACGCCCTCTACAAGGGCTTCGTGGCGTCGGCGCTGCTCTCGCTCGTCGCGCTCTATTTCGTCACCGACTATCTCGTCGGCTTCGGCTCGTCCTTCACCGTCGGCACGCTGACCTTCACCGGCTGGAGCCTCTATCTCTGCGGCGTCACCGGTCTCGTCGTCACGGGCCTCATCATCTGGGTGACGGAGTACTACACGGGCGTCAACTTCCGCCCCGTGAAGAGCATCGCCGCGGCGTCGGTCACCGGCCACGGCACCAACGTCATTCAGGGTCTGGCGATCTCGATGGAAGCGACGGCGCTGCCGGCGCTCATCATCGTCTTCGGCATTCTCGTCACCTACACGCTGGCGGGCCTCTTCGGCATCGCCATCGCCGTCTCGACGATGCTGGCGCTGGCCGGCATGGTCGTCGCGCTCGACGCCTTCGGTCCGGTCACGGACAATGCGGGCGGCATCGCCGAAATGGCCGATCTTCCGGCCTCGGTGCGCAAGACGACGGACGCGCTGGACGCGGTGGGCAACACCACGAAGGCGGTCACCAAGGGCTATGCGATCGGTTCGGCGGGCCTCGGCGCGCTGGTGCTCTTCGCGGCCTATACGCAGGACCTGAACTTCTTCTCGGCCTCGCCCGAGACCTATCCCTACTTCATCGGCGTGACGCCGGACTTCTCGCTTTCGAACCCGTTCGTGGTGGTCGGCCTCTTCATCGGCGGCCTGCTGCCTTACCTGTTCGGTTCGATGGGCATGACGGCGGTCGGCCGCGCTGCCGGCGCCGTGGTGGTTGAAGTTCGCCGCCAGTTCAAGGCCGATCCGGGCATCATGGCCGGCACCTCGAAGCCGGACTATGCACGCGCCGTCGACATGCTGACCAAAGCGGCGATCAAGGAAATGATCATCCCCTCGCTGCTGCCGGTTCTGTCGCCGATCGTGCTCTACTTCTTCGTGGCGCAGATCGCCGGCAAGTCGGAAGCCTTCTCGGCGGTCGGCGCGATGCTTCTCGGTGTCATCATCACGGGCCTCTTCGTGGCCCTGTCGATGACGTCTGGCGGCGGCGCCTGGGACAATGCCAAGAAGTTCATCGAAGACGGCAACCACGGCGGCAAGGGCTCGGAAGCCCACAAGGCCGCGGTGACGGGCGACACGGTTGGCGATCCCTACAAGGACACCGCCGGTCCGGCCGTCAACCCGATGATCAAGATCACGAACATCGTGGCGCTGCTGCTGCTCGCGGTGCTCGCGCACTAAGCGAAGCGACCCGACAAACGAAAGGCCCCGCGAAATTCGCGGGGCCTTTTTTATTCCAGAAGCGCCAAGAAGCCAGAAGCGCCAGGAAGGACGACGGCGGGGAGCGCGGGAGCTAGTGCTGTCCGCCGGGAACCGGGCCGACGTTCTTGTTGTCTTTCTTGTTGTTGAACTTGCCGAGGTTGCTGAACATCTGGCCGAGGATCGTCAGCTCCTTGCCGCGGGTCGGCGTGGTGCGGGTGACGAAATCAACGATCTGGCCGTCCTGGAGGCCGTAATAGGCGACCTGCTGCACGGTCGGCGTCTTGTCGAAATAGACCGCGACCACTGTCCGCTCGATTTCATCGGGCGGGTAGAAGGCATAGGTTTCCATCTTGCTGCTGATGTAGTACCAAGCCTCGCCGTCCACGGTCGAGATGGTCGAGGGCGAGCCCATGATGGTCTTGACCTCTTCCTTGGTCGTGACCTTGGGGGTCAGTTTCTTCAGGTCTTTTTCGTCGAGCACATAGCCGCGCTGCTCGATCACCGGGGTGATCGGCGCGCAGGCCGTAAGCGCCGAACCGCTGGCCGACAGACAGGCCAAAGCGGCCAGGACACCGGCACGGCGCCGCAGACGATAGGAAGACATAATGGGGAACCCTCCAGGCCCGAATGTTCAGCTGTTGACCTACCCTTGTCGGTCACTAAATTCAATCGGCATCTTCGCGGCGGCAGCCGGGGCCGGGAGCAAGTCATGATATGGAAAAGGATTTTCGGCCGTTCGGCGGATGAGGGCGCGGCCTATGCGCTTTACGGCGCGGTCGTCGCGCAGGCCCGGCAGCCCGATTTTTACCTTGGCGGGGGTGTGCCCGACACGCTGGAGGGCCGGTTCGAGATGCTGATGCTGAACGCCTTTTTACTGCTCCACCGGCTGAAGGCGGCGGGCGAGCCGGCCAAGGCGCTGGGTCAGCGGACATTCGACATTCTGTTTGACGACATGGACCAGACGCTGCGCGAAATCGGCATCGGCGACCTGTCGGTCGGCAAGAAAATCAAAACGATGGCGGCGGCGTTCTATGGACGGATCGCAGCCTATGACGCGGCGCTTGCAGATGCCGATCCGGCGGCGCTCGACCAGGCGATCCGGCGCAACGTCTTTGCCGAAACCGAGCCGAAGGTTGACCAGGTGACGGTGCTTGCCGCCTATGTGCGCCGGGCGGCGGCGGCGCTGGCGCAGCAGAGCGACGCGGCGCTGATCGCCGGCCGCGCGGAATTTGTTCCTGTCATGGAAGGGCTCGCTTCTTGAACGAGTTTAGTATCCCGCTGTCGCTAGACGATGTGCCGCCGTCCGGCACCGAAATGCGTTTCGAGGCAAACGAGCAGCAGCGCGCGGCGCTGGCGAAGCGTTTCAACATCATCGAACTCAATTCGCTGCGTGGCGTCGCCAAGGTGAAATCATGGCGCAAGGTCGGGTTGGCGCTTGAGGGGCATTTCACGGCGGAGCTGGTGCAGGCCTGCGTGGTGACGCTGGAGCCAGTGCCCGAGAAGCTGGACGAGAGTTTCAAGCTGTATTTTCTGCCGGAGGAGATGATCGGCGGGTCGGCGGCGCCGGGCTCGGAGCGCGAGATCGTAATCGATGTCGTCAGTGAGGAGCCGCCCGAGGCGCTTGAAAACGGCGGCATCGATGTGGGGGAGGCGGTTGCCGAGCAGCTGTCGCTGGCTATGGATCCTTATCCGAAGAAGGCCGGTGTCGTTTTCGAGCCGCCCGCCGAGGGGGCGGATGAGGCCGGGGCAAGACCTGCGAATCCCTTTGCCGCGCTTGAAAAACTCAAGAAAAAAGATTGATGCACCTGGCCCTAGGGCCGATACGAGGCTGTTGTCAGGAGCGGCCAAGCGAGTATCTTCTGGGCGAGCCGTCGGGGGCGGCGCGCCGCTTGCGAAATTCGCATGGGCGAGTGAAAAGGGGTTGCGGTGACGACACGCGGATTGACGGTAGCGCTGGACGGCATGGGCGGAGATCACGGGCCTGAGACCGTCATCGGCGGCGCCGAGATCGCAACGGTGCGCCATCCGGACGTCCGTTTTCTGATTTATGGCGACGAGGCGAAGCTGCGTCCCTTCCTGGACAAGCATCCGCGCGTCGCCGCGGTCAGCGAGATCGTCCATACCGATGTGTCCATCGCGATGGATGACAAGCCGAGCCAGGCCCTCAGGCGCGGCCGCAAGACCAGCAGCATGTGGCTTGCCATCGACGCGGTGAAGCAGGGCCGCGCGCAGGCGGCGCTGTCGGCCGGCAACACCGGCGCGTTGATGGCGATGGCCAAAGTCATTCTGAAGACGATGCCGAATGTCGAACGGCCGGCGCTGGCGGCGCTGTGGCCGACGGCGCGCGGCGAGAGCGTGGTGCTCGATCTTGGCGCGACCATCGGGCCCGATGCCTGGCAGCTTGTGCAATTCGCCGTGATGGGCGAGGCCTTTGCGCGCGTCATCTTCGGCATCGAACGGCCGAGTGTCGGCCTGCTCAATATCGGGCAGGAGGAAGTCAAAGGCACCGAGCAGGTGAAGGATGCGGCGCAGATGCTGCGTGACGCCAAGCTGCCGATGCGGTTCCACGGCTTTGTCGAGGGCGACGACATTTCCAAGGGTACGGTCGATGTGGTGGTGACTGACGGCTATACCGGCAACATCGCGCTGAAGACAGCCGAGGGGACCGTGCGGCTTATCGTCGAATTTCTGCGGTCGGCGATGCGCAGCTCCATCCTTTCCAAGATCGGCTACATCTTCGCGCAAGGCGCCTTCAAGGCGCTCGCGACCAAGCTCGACCCCAGGACGTCGAACGGCGCTGTCTTTCTTGGCCTGAACGGCATTGTGGTAAAGAGCCACGGCGGCACCGACGCGATGGGCTTTGCCTATGCGATCGACGTGGCCGTGGACGCCGCGGCCGCCGATCTGCTCCGGCGGATCGTTTCCGATCTCGCCTTGCTCGACGGATTGTCGGGCGCCGACGGCCGGGCTCCCATATCTGGCCATGAAGAACCCGAGGAAGCATTGTCGTGAGTATTATTCGAAGTGTTGTTGCCGGCGTCGGCAGCTATCTGCCTGCGCGCGTCGTCACCAACAAGGAGATGACCACCATCGTCGATACGACCGACGAGTGGATCGTCGAGCGGACAGGCATTCACGAGCGGCATATCGCGGCGGACGGCGAGTACACGTCCCATCTGGCGCTGCACGCGGCGCGGGCCGCCATCGCCCATGCCGGCATCGATGCGCAGGAGATCGACACGATCATTCTGGCGACGACGACGCCCGACCAGACCTTCCCGGCAACCGCCGTCTCCGTGCAAACGGGGCTGGGGCTGCATCACGGCGCGGCTTTCGACGTGCAGGCCGTCTGTTCGGGCTTCGTCTATGCGTTGACCATCGCCGACACGTTCATCCGCTGCGGCCAGGCGAAGACCGTGCTGGTGATCGGCGCCGAAACTTTCTCGCGGCTGCTCGACTGGACCGACCGCGCCACCTGCGTCCTGTTCGGCGACGGCGCGGGCGCCGTGATCCTCAAGGCGGGCGAGGGCGAAGGGACGACCGACGACCGGGGCGTACTGACAGCGCATCTGCATTCCGACGGTCGCCTGAAGGAAAAGCTCTATGTCGATGGCGGGCCGTCGACAACGCAGACGACGGGCCATGTGCGCATGGAAGGCCGCGAGGTCTTCCGCCATGCGGTCGTCAATATCGCCGAGACGATCAACGAGGCGCTGGCGGCCACGAAACTCACCGTCGCGGACATCGACTGGTTCGTGCCGCATCAGGCGAACAAGCGCATTCTCGACGGCACGGCAAAACGCATAGGTTTGCCGCCGGAGAAGGTCGTGCTCACGGTCGGCCAGCATGGCAACACCTCGGCGGCCTCGGTGCCGCTGGCGCTCGATACGGCGATCAAGGACGGTCGAATCAAGCGCGGCGATCTCGTGTTACTCGAAGCGATGGGCGGCGGCTTCACCTGGGGCTCGGCGCTGATCCGCTGGTAGGCGTCCCCGAGCCCCGGAATCCGAGCGGAATCGGGACATATCCACGCTTTAGAAGATTCGCGCATCCTATTGATATTGACGGGTTTATCGGCCCGCCCTAGGCTCCTCCCGAACGCTGGAGGTGGACGTCATGGGGGACACAATAACGCGGGCGCATCTGAGCGAGGCCGTCTATCAAGAGGTCGGCCTGTCGCGCAATGAATCCGCGGATCTTGTCGAGTCGGTGTTGCAGGAAATTTCGGATTGCCTGTCGAACGGCGATACGGTGAAGCTGTCCTCGTTCGGTTCCTTTTCCGTCAGGCAAAAGGGCGGGCGCATGGGGCGGAACCCGAAGACGGGTGAAGAAGTTCCGATCAAGCCGCGGCGCGTGCTTGTGTTCCGTCCGAGCCATGTGCTCAAGGAACGCATCAACGCAGCGCTGAGCGGCAAGGCCGCAGCAGCGGAATAAGCGGAGGCTTCCTTGACCAGAGCCGCATTGAGAAGCCGGGTTGAGGAACGCCAGCAGGGATCTGGTTTGTCAGTACAAAAGTCGCCCGATGCCTTCCGGACCATCAGCGAGGTTGCGACCGAGCTCGATGTGCCGCAGCACGTGCTGCGTTTCTGGGAGAGCAAGTTCAATCAGATCCGCCCGCTGAAGCGGGGCGGCGGGCGGCGCTATTACCGCCCGGAAGACGTCGATCTTCTCCGCGGCGTGCGGGCGCTTCTCTACAATGACGGCTACACGATCAAGGGCGTGCAGAAGGTCTTCCGCGAGCAGGGCGTCAAATTCGTCAGCGAGACGGGCAAGGGCCTGATCGACGCCTCGGTCGCCGAACGGGCCCGCGAGGCGGTGCAGCGGAGCGAGGTCGAGGATCGGGGCGCAGGCGCGCCGGTCGACGCCAAAGGCAAGCAGGCGCTGGAAGCCATTCTTGAGGATCTCATCTCGCTCAAGGACGAGATCGACGAGACGCTGTGGGAAGACGACGGCGAGGAGGCCTGAAAGCCTCGAGGCTACCCGAAAATGTCTGCCGAAAGAGCAGATTGAGCCGTTGCCCCTGCCGGAACCCCCGTCTATATTCCGCGCCTTCGGAGAGGCGGGCCTCTCCAAATCCTAGTGTCGGAGCGTAGCGCAGCCCGGTAGCGCACTTGTCTGGGGGACAAGGGGTCGTCGGTTCGAATCCGGCCGCTCCGACCACT
>DASVNC010000267.1:0-7336 GCA_036384055.1 Parvibaculum sp. | reverse complement strand
ATGAAGCTCTTCCACGACCTGCTCGATGCGCATGGCTACGAGACGTTGCAGACACGCGACGGCATCGAAGCCCTCGAAATCGCCCGCAAGAATCGCCCCGACCTCATCCTCATGGACATCCAGCTGCCGGAAGTTTCCGGGCTCGAAGTCACCAAGTGGATCAAGGAAGACGACAGCCTGCGCTCGATTCCGGTGGTCGCCGTGACGGCCTTCGCCATGAAGGGCGATGAAGAGAAGATCCGCGAGGGCGGCTGCGAGGCTTACATCTCCAAGCCGATCTCCGTGACCCAGTTTCTGGAGACTGTTCAGCGTTTTCTGAGGTAAGGATCGGCCCGTGACGGCACGCGTACTCATTGTCGATGACGTTCCGGCAAATCTGAAGCTTCTCGACGCCAAGCTCACCGCCGAGTATTTCGGCGTGCTCAAGGCCGCGTCAGGCCCCGAAGCCATCGAAATCGCCACCAGCCAGCAGCCCGACATCATCCTCCTCGATGTGATGATGCCCGGCATGGACGGCTTTGAAGTGTGCCGCCGCCTGAAGGCCGCGCCCCAGACCGAGCATATTCCGATCATCATGGTGACGGCGCTCGACCAGCCGAAGGACCGGGTGCAGGGCCTCGAAGCCGGCGCCGACGATTTCCTGACCAAGCCGGTCAACGATCTTGCGCTCTTTGCCCGCGTGAAGAGCCTGGTGCGCCTGAAAATGGTCACCGACGAATTGAAAATGCGCGAAGCCACCGGCCAGCGCATCGGCGCCTTCCTCGGCACCAGCACCGAGCGGATGCTGATGTCGGAGCCGGGCCGGGCACTCATCATCGACGACCGCCCGGTGTCGTTGAAGCGGATGTCGGAGGCGCTGTCGATCGAGCACACCGTCACTGTCGCCGAAACGGCCGACGAGATGATGCAGCTTGCCGCCATCGGCGATTACGATCTGCTGATCGTCAGCCTGACGCTTCAGGCGTTCGACGGCCTGCGCCTCTGCTCGCAGCTCCGTTCGCTGGAGGCGACCCGGCAAACGCCGATTCTCTCCATCGTCGAGGAGGGCGATACGCCCCGCCTCGTGCGCGCGCTCGATATGGGCGTCAACGACTACCTGGTTCGCCCGGTCGACCGCAACGAGCTGGTTGCGCGCTGCCGCACCCAGCTTCGCCGCAAGCGCTATCAGGACTATTTGCGCGAGAAGTTCCAGCAGGGGCTCGAACTGGCCATCACCGACAGCCTGACCGGCCTTTACAATCGCCGGTACATGGAAAGCCACCTCGCCTCGCTGGTCGAGGAAGGCGTGCATGCCGGCAAGACCGTCTCGCTGCTCATTTTCGACATCGACTATTTCAAGTCGGTCAACGACACCCACGGCCATCCGGCCGGCGATGCGGTGCTGAAGGAATTCGCACAGCGCATCCAGCAGAACGTGCGGGGCGTCGATCTGGCCTGCCGTCTGGGCGGCGAGGAATTCGTCGTCGTCATGCCGGACACAGATCTCAACTATGCCTTCATGGTGGCTGAGCGGCTGCGCCAGAAAGTGGCCGAGGTTCCCTTCCACGTCGAACCGACGCTGACGCTCAACATCACCGTCAGCATCGGCATCGGCGTTACCGAAGGCCCCGCCGACACGGCGGAGAAGCTGCTCGAACGGGCCGATAGCGCGCTCTATCGCGCCAAACGCGACGGCCGCAATCGCGTGGTCGCCGAAGCAGCCTGAGCGGCATTACTGTTTCAGTTTCAAACGTCTGGAATCGTTACCGAATAAATCGGTTGCCAAGGGCAGTCGTTTGCCGAAACGATCTCATGCTCTCAGGAGGATTAACCATGAATGTTCATGGTTAATCAGTCTTCTAGAGTGGTTCTCTGTGATCTGACTTTATTTGGCACACTCGATATGATAAATTTGTTTAACCAAGAATGTTTCGCTGCCGCGTCCGCTTCCCGGCGCTGGGGGGTGAGGGGAGGCGGGTTTGAGGCAGCGATATGTGTCCTCGTGGACCGCTCAGGTCCGCCGCATCTCCTGAGTCCCGCGGGGCACGGCCGGTCGGAACGTGGCGGTGGAGTGGCCTCCTCTGATAAGCCATAGCTTCCGGCCGGCCACCTTATTCGCCGATTGCGCGGGGGAACTGAGGGGAAAACGAAAGGCCGGTCCATCGGGACCGGCCTTTTGCATTCCGAAGCTGCCTTGCGGCCAGCTTATTTGATCTTGGTTTCCTTGAACTCGACATGCTTGCGCACGATCGGGTCGTACTTCTTGATGACCATTTTCTCGGTCTTCGTGCGCGAGTTCTTCTTGGTCACGTAATAGTAGCCCGTGTCCGCGGTGCTCTCGAGTTTGATCTTGATCGATGCCGGCTTCGCCATGTCGCGAAATCCTTAAGGTTGGCAAGCACTTGGCGGCGCTCGCGAAAATCAGTTCGTCGTCGTCGGGACGGCGATTTGGGCCGGAGAGTACTCAGGCGGAAGGGTAAGTCAACCCCGGACTGGCGAGGCTGCCGGCGGGGTAGTAGCGGCGGAGCATGACCGTGTTCGCCGCCACGCCCGCCAGAGACATGAGGATGCCGACCCAGAGCGGCGCGCCAAGCGCCGACAGGAGCGCGGCGCAGAGCAGGCCGGTGGCGCCGCCTATGTCCCAGCCAGCTTCAGTGGCGACATGGAACCGCAACGGGCAGGGCGCGCGCTTGGCCTGGGTGTAGACCGCCGTCATCAGGGTCGGCACATAGAGGCAGGCGCCGAGCGAACCTAGCGCATTGGCGAGCACCGCGACGGTGGCGTTGCCGGTGGCGATCGCGCGCAGCACGACGATCACCGCGAAAGTGCCGAAGGCGAGGAAGACCGCGCGTTTCCCGTGTCCGGCGTCGATGTGCCGCCCAAGCGTCAAGCTGCCTGCCGCGCCGAAGAGGGCGGCCAGCGCCAGCGCGCCGCCATAGGCCATGAAATTCCGGTCGAGCGATGTGAAGAGCGCGATCTGCCAGACGAAGACATAGCCGGCCGCAATCCAGCCGTCGGCGGTGAAGAGAGCCACGCCCGGCAGCGCCGCGCGGAACGCACCCGGCACATGCGGCGCGACCTTGACGTCCCTGATCCGGAAAACCGGCAGCGCCGAGAGCATGGCGACAACCATCGTGACGCCGAAGGCGGTGCGCGGCCCGAAGGCGATCAGCATCCATCCGGCGAGGAGCGGGCTCACGACGCCGATCACGGCGACCACGGCTTCGCGCACGCCGATCTGCTGGCCGCGATGCTCGTCGTCGCCGAGCGCGGCGAAATAGGCGTGGTAGGTCGTCCAGTAAACCGTGTCGCCGATCGAGGAGACGACGATCACGGCGGCGAGGAACCAGCCGACGCCATGCACTTCGGCAAGAAGCGGATATTGCAAGGCGCCGAACAGGGTGCCGCCGACGATCATGGCCCTGAGGCCGTAGCGGACCGCAATGCGGACGATGAGGGGGCGAATGAAGAAGCGGCCGAGCAGGATCAACGCCACCGATGTCAGCACGCCGGGGATCGTGACGCCGGACTTCAGCAGATAGATGCCGAAGAATGCGCCGCCCCCGGTCATGGCGACCGCCTTGATCCAGTAGTGCAGATTGAGGAGGTTGATGGTGGTGTTGCGAAAGAAGGCCATCGGGGTGCTGCCGCGGAACGTCAGGGGGTGAGACGCGCCCGCTGGAATGGGCGCAAATCTAGCGGCATCCCAATGGGCACGCAACGCGGCGGCGGTCCGATGCGGAAAGGGCGGGAGAGGCCGTCATGGTTGTCGCCGTCGCGTTTGCCCTTTCGGCGAGGCAGAGCCTCAG
Organism: Parvibaculum sp.; assembly: GCA_036384055.1. Classification (GTDB taxonomy): domain Bacteria; phylum Pseudomonadota; class Alphaproteobacteria; order Parvibaculales; family Parvibaculaceae; genus Parvibaculum. The sequence goes on along the minus strand of DASVNC010000267.1, from coordinate 3,548 downwards.
GCGCGGACGAGAGGCTTGTTGTTGCGGTAGGAGAAAAGCGGAATGCGCGACCGTTTTTCGCTCGCATGCGAGACTTCGCGGAGCACGAATTCAGTCACGTCGATGAGCGGCAATTTCAACGCTTCGGAAATGCGATACCAGCCCAGATCCTCAAGCTCGCCGCTGCCTTTCAGCGTACCTTCGAGAAGTCCGGCCGGGGCGCTGAAGAAGCGGGCATGAAAGCGGATCGGGCTCGATGAGGGTGTGATGGCGCGGGCGAGGCAGGAAACGACGTCCAGACGCGGCGCGAGACCGCGCTCGCGGAAAGGCGCCCAGCCCGGACCGGAGTCTGCGCCGACATCGCCTTTGGCGGCGAGGATGAGCCCGGTTTCCTCGAAGGTCTCGCGCACCGCCGCCAGGGCCAAGGCGCTTGCCTTGACGCCGAAGGCCGCGTGGCCGGTAAGCGGGGTTGCGGGCCGGGCTTTGAGATCGCCGGCGTCGAGCTTGCCGCCCGGAAAGACGAAGGCGTCCGGCACGAATTTCATCCGCGAGTGACGCCGGCCCATCAGGACGCGCGGCTCGTTTTCGCTGGTGTCGATCAGCACAAGGCTTGCCGCGTCGCGCGGACGCACGCGCGCGGCCGGCGAAAGAATGTCCGCTTTGACCATCACGCGCTCAGCAGGTCGCGGATGGCTTGGTTGTTGCGGAAATGGATGAAGGGCACCGGCCGCGACTTCTGCGCTGCTTTCGACTGGCGCAACCGCTCGTCGATTTCAGCGAGCACGACGCGGGTGATGTTCGGCAGATCGAGATCTTCGGCTTCCTTCAGGCCAATCCAGTGCAGGCCCTGCAATTCGCCGGAGCCCGCCACCTTTGCCGGGTCACCGTGAATATGTTCGGCATCGGCAATGAAGAAGCGCGTGTCGAAACGGCGCGTGCGATAGGGCGGCGTGATGGCGCGGGCGACGAAATCGAGCGCGCCAAGGGCGGGCGAAACGCCGAGCGAGAAATAGGCGCCCCAGTCCTTGTGCTTGCTCGTCTGGGCGACATCGATGAGGCGGCCGACCGCGAGGCCGGTTTCCTCGAAGGTTTCACGGATTGCGGCCATTGCGAGCGCCCGGGCCCGATTTTCAGACGGCGTGCCGCGCATCCGCGACATCAATAGCGCGGCCACCTCGGCGCGCAATTCCTCCGCCGGTTTGACGCGGCTGTCGGCCGGATCGACGCGGCCGCCGGGAAAGACGAATTTGTTCGGCATGAATTTGTGGTTGGCGTGGCGCTGGCCCATCAGCACCTGAGGCTTGGCGCCGTCGTTGCGGACGAGAATCAGGGTCGCCGCGTCGCGGGGGCGCACGGCGCGTCCGGCGGACCCGTCCCGGTATTCCTGATCGCGCGCCTGCCTGGGGTCGAATGCCCCTTTTTCTCCCTCCGCCATGCAAATCCGTCCCAGTTCTTTAATATTGTTATGGGATAAGGATGCCCGCCGGGCGTTGTGCTGTCCAGTCAGAGGCGGATGGCGTAGGGTCGCGGCCTCGTTCATTGGGGGGCGTTCATTTGCGTTGCCCCGGCAAGCCTGGATCCGACGTATCTTGAGTATTGGTCATAACGCCGACGCCTTTCCCGAAGCCCGCGCCTGGACACAGATTCTCAGCCGCTATCGCGAACCCTCTCAAATCCGCAGCCTGACCGAGCTGGCCGTCACGGCTTTGCCGCTCGCTGCGCTGTGGGTTGCGGCCTGGCTCGCTTTTTCATTCGGTCACTGGTGGCTTTCGCTGCTGATCGCCGTTCCGGCATCAGGCTTCCTTGTGCGGCTTTTCGCCATTCAGCACGATTGCGGGCATGGCGCTTTCTTTTCGCACAAGTGGATGAACGACTGGCTTGGCCGCGCGCTCGGCGTGCTCACCGTTACGCCCTACGACTTCTGGCGCCGCAGCCATGCGATGCATCACTCGACCTGCGGCAATCTCGACCGGCGCGGCCTCGGCGACATCGACACGCTGACGGTGCGCGAATATATGGCGCGCTCGGCCTGGGGCCGGTTCAAATATCGTCTCTATCGCAATCCGCTGGTGCTGTTCGGCTTCGGTCCGGCTTACATGTTCCTGTTGCAGCATCGCCTGCCGGTCGGCTGGATGCGCGGCGGCTGGCAGCCCTGGCTCAGCACGCAGGCGACCAATCTCGGCATCGGCCTTGCCGCGGCGCTGTTGATCTGGCTGATCGGCTTCAAGGCCTTCTTCGTCGTGCATCTGCCGATCGTCACGCTGTCGGCGTCGATCGGCGTCTGGCTGTTCTACGTGCAGCATCAGTTCGAGGATACGTTCTGGAGCGAGGACCGCGGCTGGAACATTCACGAGGCGGCGCTTCACGGCTCATCGCACTACGACCTGCCGGGCGTTCTGCGCTGGTTCAGCGCCAATATCGGCATCCATCACGTGCATCATCTCTATAGCCGCATCCCCTTCTACAGGCTGCCGCGCGTGCTGCGCGATCATCCCGGTCTCGGCGAGATCGGCCGGCTGACGCTTCTCGACAGCCTGCGCTGCGTGCGTCTGGCGCTGTGGGACGAGGGTGCTCAGCGCCTGGTTTCGTTCCGCGAGGCGCGGGCGCTGGCCTGAACGGCCTGCCGTAGATCGTTACTCGACGCTGCCGCCGAAGCCGTGCATGCGCTGCGCCCATTGCATACCGACCACCGCGCCCTTGATGCGCGGCAGAAGGATCAGCGCGAGGGCGAGCGTCAGCGTCGGCCAGAAGACCATCTGCAGCACGACGGGCGGCATGTATTCGAGTTCGACGGCCAGCATCAGCGGCACGACGATGTGGCCGACGATCAGGATCGTGAAATAGGGCGGTGCGTCGTCGGCCTGATGGTGGTGCAGTTCCTCGCCGCAATTGGGGCAGGTATCGGCGACTTTCAGAAAGGCACGGAAGAGCTTGCCCTTGCCGCAGTTCGGGCAGCGCATCATGAAGCCCCGGCCGATTGCCTGCCAGAAGTTGCGGCTCTCCGGCTTCGTTGCTTCGAAGATGTGCGTTTCGCCCATATCCAGAATGCTGCTCATGACTACCCGATGCGCCGATCGATACCGCAAACGCATTTGGGTCGCATTCCGGGGTGAAATGAATGTGGCAGGTTGCCGCGCGGCGGCATGGCCGGCGTGAGCGGGCGGTATGTTCTACCGTTTGCCCTTGCGGCCCGGTTTCGCTTTGCGCCTGGTGTTCTTTTCCGGCGCGCGACCTGGCTTCGATGGCGGACGGCGGAAGCCCTTGCCGCCGCTTGGCCGGCCGGCGTCGCGGCCGTGGCGGCCTGCCGGCTTGCCTTCCTTGCCGCCCTCGGTGATCTCGAAGCGCAGGCCGCCCGTCACCGGCACGGCTTCTTCGAGACGAACCGTCACCTGCTCGCCGAGGCGGAAGGTGAGGCCCGAGCGTTCGCCGATCAGGGCGTGGCCGGCCTCGTCGTGATGGAAATACTCCGTACCGAGATTCGAGATCGGCACCAGACCGTCGGCGCCGGTTTCCTCGAGCCTCACGAACAGGCCGAAGCGCGTGACGCCGGAAATGCGGCCGCGGAATTC
>DASVNC010000266.1:0-7632 GCA_036384055.1 Parvibaculum sp. | reverse complement strand
CTTCTCGCGCTGGGCGGTGACGAGCGGCTGGTTCAGCAACATGCGCAGAACGGGGCGCGCAAAGTAACGCTCCAGATCGCGGCCGTTGATGACGATCTTGCCGGAACCCGGTTTGATCCAGACGCGGGCGACCGCGTCCTTGCGCTTGCCGGTCGCGTAGGCGCGGCCGAACTTGTCGATCTTCGGCTGGCGCACTTCGGCGGCTTCAGCCTGGACCGCACCCTTCAGATCTTCGAGCGAATGGGTTTCAGGCGCCATTATGCGATCCTCACATTCTTGCGATTGAACGAGGCAAAATCGATCTTCTGCGGCTGCTGCGCTTCATGCGGATGCTCGGCGCCGCCATAGATGTGCAGGTTGCCCATCTGCTTGCGCGCCAGCGGACCGCGCGCGATCATGCGCTTCACCGCGAGTTCGATGACCCGCTCCGGAAAGCGGCCTTCGAGGATGCGCTTGGGCGAGGTTTCCTTGATGCCGCCCGGATAACCGGTGTGCCGGTAGTAACGCTTGTCTTCAAATTTCTTGCCGGTGAACGCCACCTTCTGGGCGTTGACGACGATAACATTGTCGCCGCAATCCATGTGGGGCGTGTAGGTCGGCTTATGCTTGCCGCGCAGCCGGTTCGCGATGAACGTGGCGAGGCGGCCCACGACGACGCCGTCGGCGTCGATCACGATCCACTTCTTCTCGATCTCGGAGGGCTTCGCTGAATAGGTCGTCATGCGCAATTCCCGAAGAGGCTTGGGGTCCAAGGTTGGCGCGCTTTTAGGGCCAGCTCGCGCATCTGTCAACCATTCAAGCCCGAAAAGGCCCATAAAATCGATACATTATAGAAGCGGTATCTGAATACCTCAAAAAGGCGATCAAACCCGCCCGGTCCGGCCGAACGCGGTCAACCGGAGCGAACTCATCAGGCCCGCCGCCACCGCGAAGCCTGCGGCGGTGAAAAGCGCCAGATGCGTCCCGTTGAGCGCAAAGAGATTGAAAATCAGCGCCACCAGCGCGGTGCCCGTCGTCTGGCCGAGCAGCCGCGCCGTGCCCAGCATGCCGCTTGCTCCGCCCGTCCGTTCCATCGGCGCCGAGCCGAGCATCGTCCGGTTGTTCGGCGACTGGAAAAGCGCGAACCCGGCGCCGCACATGACCATGCGCCAGACGATCTCGAAATTCGTCGGCGCCGCCGGCAGCAGCGCCGTAAGCGCGAGACCGGCGGCAAAAATCGAAAGCCCGATGGCGCCCAGAATGCCGGCCGGATAGCGGTCCGAGAGACGGCCGGCGAGCGGCGCGACGAACATGATCGCGATCGGCCAGGGCGTCATCAGGAAACCTGTCTCAACGGCATCGCGTCCGAGCACGTTCTGGAAATAGAACGGCAGCGCCACATAGGCAAGCATCTGCCCGGCAAACGACAGCGCCGACGTTGAAACCGACAGAGCGAATATCGGAATCCGCATCAGATCGACCGGCAACAGCGGCGCATGTTCGTCGAGCTGCCGCCGCACCAGCCAGAAGCCGCAAACGGCAGCGACGGCGAGCTGCGCGAGAACGCGCGGCAGATGGTCGAGCCCCTGCCCCAGCCCGTCGATGCCGGTGATGAAAAGCCCGAAGGTGATCGCCGTCAGCGCCGCGCTGACCAGATCGAACCGCCGCGCCGCGCGCGCGACGTCCGGCAGGCTGCCGACGATGACAAGCGACAGAACGCTCAGCGGCACGTTGATGGCAAAAATCCATTGCCAGGACGCAACCGACAGAATGCCGGCCGCAACCGTCGGCCCCACCGCCGAAGCCAGCGCGACGATGAAAGCATTGAAGCCCATGCCGCGCCCGAGCCATGCCTTGGGATAGATGAAGCGCACCAGCGCCGTGTTGACCGCCATGATGCAGGCCGCGCCCGCACCCTGAAGGACGCGCGCCAGAATGAGCGTCGTCAAAGAATCCGACAACGCACAGGCCAGCGATGCAATACCGAATATGACGATGCCGATTTTGTAGATGCGCGCGTATCCGACGATCTCGCCAAGCGACGACAAAGCGAGCAGCGAGACCATCGTGACCAGCTGATAGGCGTTCACGACCCAGACGGAATCCGCCGCGCTGACCCGCAGCTCATGCGCGATGGTCGGCAGCGCCACATTGGCAATCGATCCGTCGAGCACGGCCATCGTCACGCCGAGAATGATGACGAGGACAGCCCAATAGCGTCGCGGTACTGGCAGCCCGTCGGGCGCGTCGGTCGTCATGCCACGCTCAAACTTTCATGCCCGGCCCGCCGGAGAGGAGGACGGAGGTATCGAATAGGTGGACGTCACATGGGCGACTGGTCCGTCCTGTCCGAGCTGCGTCATGATGACTTCGCCGACCGCCAGGCGGTTGCCGAGCTTCAGCAGCTTCGCCTCCGCCATCACGTCGGCGGGGCCCGGCTTTCGCAGAAAGTTGATGCTGAGATTGGTCGTGACCGCGAGCGCCACCGGCCCGATATGGGCGAGCACCACGGCATACATCGCATAGTCGGCCAGCGCCATCATCGCCGGGCCCGAGATCGTGCCGCCCGGCCGCAGGTTCTTGTCCGAGAATTTGAGCCGCAGCCGCGCCGTCAGCGGCCCGACTTCCTCGATGATCGTCAGCCGGTCCGCGTCCCGCATCTGGGGGAAAGCCGTGTCCATGAAGGTGTCGAGTTCGGCGACCGTCATGATGGGCTCTGGCAGGCGTCCGGTTTCGGGCATGGCTGCGTCCGCGATGTGAAGGTTCGGATTCCTTACCGCCCTCCGCCGTTTCCTCCAACCAAAAACCATGCCCCCCTTTCGAGGGGAGGCTGCTGACGCCGCCGCCCGCGGGCGCTATGATCCTTCAAAAGCTTTGAGGGAGAACGCCATGAGTGAGGCCTTGGCCGTCAAACCGGCAGAACCCGTCCTTTTGCGCGAGGACAAGGGCGCGGTCGCCTGGCTAACGCTGAACCGTCCCGCTCAGCGCAATTCCCTCTCCGAAGGGCTGATGACCGCGCTGACCGGCGAGCTTTCCCGTCTCGCTTCCGACCGTTCGATCCGCGCCGTCGTCATCGCCGCCAACGGCACGGCTTTCTCATCCGGCCACGACCTGAAGGAACTGACCGCCCGCCGCGCCGACGCCGACCGGGGCCGCGCCTATTTCCAGAAGATCATGCGCCAGTGCAGCACCATGATGCAGGCCATCGTCCGCCTGCCGAAGCCGGTCATCGCCCGCGTCCAGGGCGTCGCCACGGCGGCTGGCTGTCAGCTCGTCGCCAGCTGCGATCTCGCCATCGCCGGTGAGCACGCGCAGTTCGCCACCCCGGGCGTCAATATCGGCCTTTTCTGTTCGACGCCGATGGTCGCGCTCTCGCGCAACGTCAGCCGCAAGCACGCGATGGAAATGCTGCTGACGGGCGACATGATCGACGCCGCCCACGCCGCCGACATCGGCCTTATCAACCGCGTCGTGCCCGATGCGGACCTCGATGCAGCTGTCGATGAGCTGACCTCGAAGATTGTTTCGAAATCGGCGCTCACGGTCTCCATCGGCAAGGAGGCCTTCTACGAGCAGATCGAAAAGGGTCTTTCCGACGCCTACGATTATGCGAGCGAAGTGATGGTGACGAACATGCTCGCCCGCGACGCCGAGGAAGGCATCGGCGCCTTCATCGAAAAACGCGATCCCGAATGGGAGGATCGCTGAAGAGAAGAAAAGATAGCCGGGAGGAAAGACGATGGAACATCTGCGCTACACGCCCGAATTTCTGGCGGGCATTTTGCGCTCGACCAAGGTGATCGCGATGGTCGGCGCCAGCGCCAATCCCGCCCGCGATTCAAATGAGGTGATGCAGTTCCTCCAGCAAAGGGGCTACCGCGTCATTCCGGTCAATCCGGGGCTCGCCGGCAAGACGCTGCTGGGCGAAACCGTCTATGCCTCGCTCCGCGATATTCCGGAGCAGATCGACATGGTCGATGTCTTCCGCAACTCCGCCGCCGCCGGCCCCATTTGCGATGACGCCATCGCCATCGGCGCGAAATGCATCTGGATGCAGCTCGGCGTCACCAACGAAGACGGCGCCAGCCGCGCCGAGGCCGCCGGCCTCAAGGTCGTGATGAATCGCTGCCCGAAAATCGAATTGCCGCGCCTCGCGCGCTGATTGATCCGCTCAAACCCGAAGGAGTTTCTCATGGCCGACTACGGCTTCGACACGCTTGCGATCCATGCCGGCGCGAAACCCGATCCGGCGACAGGCGCCCGCGCCACGCCGATCTATCAGACGACATCTTTCGTTTTCGACGATGTCGATCACGCCGCCTCGCTCTTCAACCTGCAAGCCTTCGGCAACATCTATACGCGCATCACCAATCCGACAACCGCGGTGCTGGAAGAACGTGTCGCGGCGCTCGAAGGCGGCACGGCGGCGCTCGCGGTCGCCTCCGGCCACTCGGCCCAGCTCATCGCCTTCCACACGTTGATGCAGCCGGGCGATCACTTTGTCGCCGCCAGGCAACTTTATGGCGGCTCGATCAACCAGTTCGGGCACTCTTTCGCCAAATTCGACTGGCATGTCGATTGGGCGGATGCCACCGATCCGGCCAGCGTGAAAAAAGCCATCGGCCCGAAGACCAAGGCCGTCTTCATCGAAAGCCTTGCCAATCCGGGCGGCATCGTCATCGACATCGCGGCCATCGCCAAAGTCGCGCATGAAGCGGGCGTGCCGCTGATCGTCGACAACACGCTGGCCTCGCCCGACCTCATCCGCCCGATCGAGCATGGCGCCGACATCGTTGTCCACTCGGCGACGAAGTTTCTCGGCGGCCACGGCAATTCGATGGGCGGCCTTATCGTCGACAGCGGCAAGTTCGATTGGTCGAAGGGCGGAAAATTTCCGACCCTCTCCGAGCCCTCGGCCTCGTATCACGGCATGAAGATCGGCGAGACCTTCGGCAACATCGCCTTTGCCATCGCCTGCCGCGTCCTCGGCCTGCGCGATCTCGGACCCGCCATTTCGCCCTTCAACGCCTTCATGATCCTGACCGGCATCGAAACGCTGCCGCTGCGGATGCAGCGCCATTCGGACTCGGCGCTGAAAATCGCGAAGCACCTGAAGACGCATCCGAAGGTGACATGGGTTTCCTATGCCGGTCTCGACGGCGATCCCTATCAGGCTTTGCAGAAAAAATACGCGCCGAAGGGCGCCGGCGCTGTTTTCACTTTCGGCCTCAAGGGCGGCTACGACGCCGGCGTGAAGCTGGTGAATTCGGTCGAGCTGCTGAGCCACCTCGCCAATGTCGGCGACACGCGCAGCCTCATCATCCATCCGGCATCGACGACCCATCGCCAGCTCAGCGAAGAGCAGCAGAAGGCGGCGGGCGCGGGGCCGGATGTGGTGCGCATCTCGGTCGGCCTTGAAGAGCCGGCCGACATCATCGCCGATCTCGACAAGGCGCTCGGCGCCTAAGACTCAGATGGCGGGTGCGTTCAGCCGTCGCGCATGCACGATGGCAAGCGTGAAAACGATCATCGCACCCGCCTGATGCGCCGCACCGAGCGGCACGGGCACGACTTCGAGCAGCGCCCAGATGCCGAGGCATACCTGTCCGAGCACGGCGAGAGCCAGCCATGTCGCGCTCTGCATCGCCTCGACGGAACCAGAGCGCCGCACGGCGAGCCAATGCCAGCCGACGAACAGCGCCACCGCATAGGCAACCATGCGGTGATCGAACTGCGCCGTCAGCGCGCTCTCGAAAAAATTCCGCCACCACGGCATCTGCGCAAAAAGGCCGGACGGCACAAAAGCGCCGTCGATACGCGGCCATGTATTGTAGATGTATCCGGCCTTGAGGCCCGCGACGAAGCCGCCGAGCATCATCTGCGCATAGACGAGCGGCACCAGTGCCAACGCCGACTTGCGCAAGGCGCCGCTCACCGCCGGCATCGCCCGCGCGCTCCAGAGGCCCAGCGCCACCCAGAGCATGAAGGCATAAATCGCCGTCGCAAGCCCCAGATGCGCGACGAGACGATACTGGCTGACGTCGATGCGGGTGCTGAGCCCGCTCTCCACCATCCACCAGCCGAGCGCGCCCTGCGCCCCGCCAAGCACGAACATCACGGCAAGCTGCGGCGCCAGCCGCCGCTCGCTCTTGCGCATGACGAGAAACCAGAGGAACGGCAGCGCGAAGGCAAAACCGATCAGCCGGCCGAGCAGCCGGTGGCTCCACTCCCACCAGAAGATCGATTTGAAATCGCCAAGGCTCATGCCCTTGTTGACGATCTCATATTGCGGGATCTGCTGATATTTCCGGAATGCGTCCTGCCAGGCCGCCTCGCTCATCGGCGGCAGCGCCCCCATGACCGGCTTCCATTCGGTGATCGACAGGCCGGACTCGGTCAGCCGCGTCAGGCCGCCGACAATGACCATAGCGAAGACCAGCGCCGAGACACCGAAGAGCCAGAGCGCGATCTGCCGCCGCGCGGCGATGGAAGAAGCGTCATTCATGGGCCAAAGTGATAGCCCGAATGGCCGCGCCGGGCGAGCCGTGCCGGCCTGCGACAGAAGACCGCCCTTTCCGGCCCTGACTTTGCGGACCGGGCCGGAATGCCGTATCAGAGGCGCGGGAACAATCCGGAGACCGACATGCGCCGTTTGCCCTTACGAGCCCGCAAGCTGATCGGCACGCTGATCCTGCTGACCTTCCTGGTCTTCTACTCGCTGCTGATCATGACGATCGCGGTCAGCGGCCATCTGCCGGACCACGCGCTGGTGCAGTTCCTCTACTACATCGTCGCCGGAACCATCTGGGCCTTCCCGGCCCGCTACCTGATGATCTGGATGCTCACGCCCGACGACCCGTCGTAAGGCGCAAACCAGTCCTCACATGAAGCTGCCGGTCTTCATCTTGTTCAGGACGGCGAAGACGACGAGCAGGAGGACGATCGGAAGGACGGTGGTCATGGAAGACTCCTCAAGGGCGATTTGACCGCACCTTGCCGCAATCGGACCCGGTTGAAAAGAGCCAATCCCTGCGGCCCGTCAGCGCGCGAAAATGCGCGCCTCATCGTCGAAAGCCTTGAATTCGAGCGCATTGCCTGAAGGGTCGAGAATGAAGAAGGTCGCCTGTTCGCCGGGCTGCCCTTCAAAGCGGATATCGGGCTCGATGACGAAACGCACATCCGTCCGCTTCAGCCTCTCCGCCAGCACCTTCCAGTCGGCCATCGTCAGGATGACGCCGAAATGCCGCACCGGCACCTGCTCGCCATCGACCTCGTTATGCGCCTTGTGTCCGGCCTCCGCCGGCGAGAGGTGCGCGACGATCTGATGCCCGAAGAAATCGAAATCGACCCATTCGTCCGACGACCGGCCCTCGGGGCAGCCAAGCAGATCGCCGTAGAACGCCCGCGCCTCGGCAAGATCGCGGACGGGAAATGCGAGATGAAAACGGGGCTGAGGCAACTGGTTAAATACTCTTATTTGTCGTCGAAAAGAGTGGATTGGGACATTGCTCCTACCGGAACCCCCGTCTATATTCCGCGCCTTCGGAGAGACGGGCCTCTCCAAATCCTAGTGTCGGAGCGTAGCGCAGCCCGGTAGCGCACTTGTCTGGGGGACAAGGGGTCGTCGGTTCGAATCCGGCCGCTCCGACCACT